>CAIRNC010000470.1 GCA_903879875.1 uncultured Bacteroidota bacterium | reverse complement strand
GGTGGTCAGTTTGAATTGGAATCAGGTGGTCACTTTAAATTGGAATTGGGTGGTCAATATCACCGGAATATGCAAGATAGGTATGCGATTCCCCTAAAAGATTAATATTCATTGGCATTTCTGGAGTAAGACTATTATTCCAATCAATGAAAGGTTTTTTTGCAGTTACAGTAATGGCACTTCGATTATATATTTCCATATTTTTATGACTAAAATTTAACTCTCGAAAAGTTAAAAACTCTTCGTGGGTTTATACTAAATTATTTCTTAAACAACATTTTCCAAATACTAGCTCCAATTTTTCGTTGCACACCACTTTTAGTAGTAGGAATACCTGTAGTTCTTGCAAAGCGTTGTTTGGCTTGTGTGATGCCCAACAATCTATTTAACGAAAAGGAAAATCCAAATTTGCCCATGAGCGTATGTGTTGATTTTTATTGATTTTCTATGTATCATCCCTACGGGATTTTTTATGTATTGCTATCTTATAATCAACGGATTAAAATCCGTTGTTACAAAAATAGTCGTTCCTACGGAACTTTTCATAACTTAATAGAGCCATCGGCTCGACCTATCTTGTAAGGCTGGACTTCAGTCCAGTCGGCATAACAGGTATCCTATCTCCTAAAGAGCCATAGACTCGACCCATCATATAAGGCTGGATTTCAGTCCAGTCGCTACTACACGATAGCATATCTCACCACTACCCAAGAGCCATAGGCTCGACCCATATCTTATAAGACTGTACTTCAGTCCAGTCGACTAAACCCAAACCCAGTAAAAAAGTGCCGTAGGTACGACACATCTTTTATCTACTCATTTATGTTCGTTTCCAACCCAACCCTTCGAGGGTTCTTGGAATACAACGCTACGTCTCTTCAAGTGTTTTACTATTAAATGCAATAGATTAAAATTTTTAACTAAGCGCTCTTGTACAAATACTGTTGAAAACCAATAAAAGTATCTCTGATTCTATCTATTCCGCCTAATGTTTCAGTAGCGTCACTAATAGATTGATATTTGAGCATTAGCAATTGTGGTAATTTCTCTTGGTCTAATTCATCAACGCCTGTTTCAACATATTTAGACAAAACAAAATTCAAAAACTCTTGGTGTTTTGCATCAAGACTATTTAAGAAACTTTCTTTTGCCAAAGCCACACGTTCCAATCTTGGAATAGGAGTAATGTTGTAAGCAATATATTCCAATACATCAAACAAGTCGCTATTTTCTGCTTCAATCAATTCTTGCAAACTCAATAGCGTATCTCTTCCATAACCTGCGGCATCCAGTTTTTCTAAAAACGATTTTCTAGTTATTGGATTAGACCAAATAGTACGCAATTCTTCTTCATTTCTAAAAAACTCTGGTAGTTTACCAAACAAGTTTTTCATAAACTGCTCCACAGAAATAGGCTGACCGTCAGCATTCCAAAACGAAGTAGAAATCATACTCTTAATACTACGTTCTTTTCCGTCAGCCAATTTAACTTTTACCTTTTCTTTCTTAGGTCGGTCAATAGGTTCTGTCGGTTCATTAACTGCTCCAGGTTGTGGAACTCCACCTGTTGTTTTTGGTTCTGATGGTTCTGGCTCAATAGGTTCACCATCCCAATCAGGATCTAAAAAGTTTTTATAAGCATTAACAAAATCATAAATAGTAAAGTAATCTTTACCATCAAACATACGGGTACCACGACCGATAATTTGCTTGAATTCTATCATCGAATTCACAGGGCGCAACAAAACAACATTCCTAACATTACGAGCATCAACTCCAGTAGAGAGTTTTTGCGATGTGGTCAATATCGTTGGAATCGTTTTTTCATTGTCTTGAAACTCTTTCAAATACTGCTCTCCCATGGCACCATCATTGGCGGTTACACGTACACAATAGTTAGGATTCGTACTTGTACTATATTGATTAATCAAATCGCGTATTACAGCAGCATGTTGCTGATTAGCGCAAAACACAATCGCTTTTTCGTTAGGATTAGAAGCATCCATAAACAATTGCACACGCTTTTGTTCACGTTCTTTAATTTCTATAATTCTGTTAAAGTCACTTTCTTTATACTCTTTTTTGGTGTCAATTTCTCCTTCTAAAACATCATCATCTGGCGTATAGATATATTCATCCAAAGTAGTTTGAATTCGCTTTACTTTAAACGGTGTCAAGAAACCATCATTGATGCCTTCTTTTAAAGAATAAATATATACAGGCTCACCAAAATAAGCATACGTATCAACATTATCTTTTCGTTTGGGTGTAGCTGTCAAACCCAATTGAACAGCAGGCGAGAAGTACTCCAATATCTTTCTCCAGTTCCCTTCATCATTAGCACCACCTCTATGGCACTCATCTATAATAATAAAATCAAAAAAATCGGCTGGATATTCTCCAAAGTAAGGTTCTGGATTGCCGTCTTTATCCGAACCACTCATAAAAGTTTGAAATATCGTAAAGAAGATGCTACCATTAGTTGGAACACTTCCTTTTTTACGAATCTCTTTCGGATTAATGCGTACTAAAGCATCTTCTTGAAATGCCGAAAACGAATTAAAAGCTTGGTCTGCCAATATATTTCTGTCTGCTAAAAATAATATTCTAGGTCTGCGTGAACCATCTTTTTTAGCATTCCAGCGTGTTTGAAACAACTTCCAAGCTATTTGAAAAGCAATAAACGTTTTCCCAGTTCCTGTTGCTAAGGTTAATAATATTCTATTTCTATCATTTGCAATGGCTTCCATAGTTTTGGTTACCGCATTCTCTTGATAGTAACGAGCGCCTTTAGAACCACCAATCAACTCAAACGGAACTGCATTAAACTTATCGCGCCATTCATTAGCTTTTGCAAAAGTCTTATGCCACAATTGCTCTGGAGTAGGAAAGGTGCTAACCAATCCTTCAGTTGCGGTTTCCATGTCTATCTGATAAATTGCTTTACCATTAGCAGCATAAGTATACTTCAATTGCAATCGAATAGCATATTCTTTGGCTTGCATCACACCTTCGCCAACTTCTAAATCATCGCTTTTTGCCTCAACAACCGCCAACTTAATGCCTTTATACACCAATACATAATCGGCAATAACTGGTTTAGCACGTTTGCCACCCATCTGAATGCGACCTGCCGTAATGTTATATTCTCGTAATATCTTGGTATCTTCTACAACACCCCAACCGCTTGTTTTTAGCTGTGGGTCGATTAGTTCGGCTCTTGTTTCGGCTTCGTTCATTGTCGTATTTTATTAAACAAAAAAAGCAACCTATTAGGTTACTTTACTTGTACAGAATCATTAGTTTTTATAACAACATCCTCTTTAACCAAATCGGTTACGTTAATAGTTGGTAAAAAGAAAATATTGAATGAAGTGTTTTCTGTTTTAGCATGTAAAACACCTCTTAATGTTCCCATTGCTAGAACTACAAGATGTCTTGCAATTGCTAAAGGAATTTGTATTTCGTGTTTTTCGCTATGATAAATATTTTTCCAATGTTCTTCAATAATTTCAAAATGACAACCTATTTCTAGTAATAAAAATGGTCCTTTATCCTGTTTAAAATTTACAGATAATAATGCCGTAATAATTCTTTTTTCCAAATTAAAACCAAAACGGACACTATTTTCCATTTCAATATTATCTTTAGTAGAATCAAAAGCACTTTCAATAATAGCAAATTGTTCAGTAGATATTTTACGTAATATAAAACTGATTTGATTTTGATTTTCCATTAGGCAGCTAATGCATAATTTCCTTCTCCTGCTTGTTCAACTTTAACTGTAGCGTATTGAGTTGATGTTTGCAGTGGAGTTGTATTAATATTTAATTTTTCTAATAAAGTTGCAATATCAACAGGATAGTACACTTTTTGTTTAGTCTCCATTTTAGGAACTTCAATTAACTTAATTCCTAGAATACGACCTATTTTACAAATAGTATCAATTTGTAATCTCTCTTGTCCTTTCAATAATTTATTTACATATTGAGCAGAACAACCCATAGCCTCTGCTAATTCAGCTTGGCTTTTAGGATATTTATCTGCTTTTTTATTGGAAGCCAAAGTTGAAGCAACTCTAACAGCTATACTGAAAGAAATATCCAACCAATCTTCGTTTTCTTGACGCCATTTGGCTTTTTCTAGCCAACCAGAGTCTTTAATTGAGTTTTGAAGTAACTTTTGTTTTATTTTATCTATGCTCATAATTAAGGTTACTATAGTTCAACAAAATCTAGCACATCACTATCTTCATCTAGGAGAGAGTCACGGGTTATTTCAAGTTTTTCTAATTCTTTGAGTAAATAAGTTCTGTCGTTTAGTGTTTTTCTTAGTTTAATGGCTCCGCCACAAACTACAAATAAATTGGCATCAATTCTTATGGCGTATAATCGTATCCATTTTTTCTTTCCGTCTACTTTTGCTTTATCTTTTTCAAATTCTTTTTCAATTTTACCGTCAGATAATGGTTTAAATAGCATAGATAAATTTTGAAGGCGTATAGTTTTTCCTGCTTCAGCGTATTCTAGAAGGATGGCTTCTAGCTCTTTTGCTTCTTTTCTTGTTTTTTCGATGGCTTCATCTATTGTAATTCCTTCCCAATAATCATCTTTTAAATCTTCTTCATGTTCTTCAAAGAAAGCTCTTAAACGAATTGGATCATTCCAAAAGTCAAACAATCTTCTAAATTCATGTAATTGTTCTTGTGAAATAGTAGTTCCATTATCATCTACAGAGTTGACTTCTGTATCAAATAGAACAGAATATAAACTTTCTTCTACAACTGCAAATGTACTAACTATTTTCATAAAATCAACCTACAGGTTTACTTTTTTGTTTATTATT
>CAIRNC010000469.1 GCA_903879875.1 uncultured Bacteroidota bacterium | reverse complement strand
CAGTTCCACAACCTCCCGTTAATGGAATACTATAGTTAAAAGTACCCGATGCGGTTGGTGTACCACTAATTGTGATTGTACCTGCAGTCCAAACTGCTTTTACACCCGCAGGTAAACCATTTGCTCCTCTAACATTATTGTTAGAAATACTAGTTGCCCCAGTAGTTGTATGAGTAATTACAGTTAAGGCGGTATTAATACATAATGTTGGGGAAGAGGAAGCAACGCTAGCTGTATTTGCTGCTGTAATGGTAATTGTTCCGGTTGAATTTACAGTTCCACAACCTCCTGTTAATGGAATTGAATAGTTAAAAGAGCCACTTTGTGTAGGAGTTCCAGTAATTGTAATTGTATTTGCAGCCCAAGAAGCAGAAACTCCTGTAGGCAAACCATTGGCACCACTTACACCTGAGTTAGAAATTCCAGTTGCAGCTCCTGTTGTAAAAGTTATAGCTGTCAAAGCGGTATTAATACAAAGTGTTGGAGTACTTGAAGCAGTTCCTGGTACATTTGCTGAAACAACAGTTATTGTTCCTGTTGCATTAACATTTGCACATGGCCCATTTACCGGAATAGTATAGTTGTAAACTCCATTTGTAGTTGGAGTTCCGCTAATAGTGAGTACATTAGCAGATAAAGAAGCTGTTATGCCGGGAGGCATACCTGTAACTGTTCCAATACTAGTACCAAAAGTGGTTGTTCTTGTAATCGGTGTAATTGGAACATTTCTACAAACAGTTCTTGTTGTTGTTGCAGAAACCGTACTTGGACCATTAACGGTAATTGTTCCTGTTGCATTTACAGCGTTACACCCTCCTGTTAAAGGAATAGAATAATTGTAAACTCCAGTAGAAGTAGGTGCTCCAAAAATAGTAATCGTATTTGACGACCAAACAGCTAAAACACCAGTTGGTAAACCCGTCGGGGTGCCAATTCCTGTGGCTTGTGTCGTTGTATGAGTAATTGGCGTTAATGCAATATTTACACATAAAGTAGGTGTTGAAGAAGCTGCAGTAACAGTATTGGTAATATTTGTAACAATAATTGTACCTGTTGCATTTACGGAACCACAACCTCCTGTTAAAGGTATAGAATAGTTAAATGTTCCTGCTGTAGTAGGCGTTCCACTAATAGTAATAACATTTGCAGACCAAGAGGCAGAAACGCCAGTTGGCAATCCAGTTGCTGTACCAATACCTGTTGCTAAAGTTGTTGTTCTCGTTATTGGAGTTAATGCTGTGTTCACACAAATTCTTGATGTTGAAGCAGACGTTACAGTATTTATTTGAACTGTAATTGTTCCAGTTGCCACCAAAGAACTACAAGAAGTCAAAGGTATCGAATAATTAAAAACGCCACTTTGAGTTGGTGTCCCACTGATTGTGATAACATTTGCTGACCAAGAAGCTGAAACTCCAGTAGGTAATCCTGTTGGAGTTCCTATTCCAGTTGCTCCAGTTGTCGTATGAGTTATTGCTGTAAGGGTACTATTGATACATAATGTAGGCATGGCAGATGCAGCGCCAACTGTACAAGTTGTAGGAACAGGAGTAATTGTTGAAGTGTTATTAGCTGTAATTGGATCTTGTACATCTCCAGCTATTGTTGCAGTATTGGAATAAGTTCCTGTTAAATTAACTGTTGCAACAATTGCAATTGTTTCGAATGCACCATTTGCTAAATTACCGATTGTCCAAATTCCTGTAGTATTATCATAACTTCCAACTGATGGTGTAGCACTTACGAAAGTATAACCTGAAGATAATAAATCTGTAACATTGACACCTATTGCATCATTTTGACCTAAATTACTAGCAGTCAAAGTAAACGTGATGTTGTTTCCATATATTGGCGAAAGTGTGTCAGCAGATTTTTCAATTTTCAAATCTGTTAAACAAGTAGCGAAATCTATATAAACTACAGCTGTTGAAAGACTCCCTACATTACCACTAGTAGCGCCATTAGCAATAAACTCGGTGATGCCTAAAGAATTAGTAGTGCCATTTGCTCCACCATTTACTGTTTTGGATGAGGCATCGGTTGGAGTATTCATATAAATGGCACCACCACCACCACCACCAGCAACACCTTCTCCTTCATTTGCTAAATTAATAATTTGGCTACCTCCAGCTCCTCCATTGGCGTTTATAGGTAAACTAGACACTGAAGCTGCTTGAATCAAAACAGTTCCACCACCACCACCACCACCAGGAGCATCATTTCCTACTGCGCCTTGGGTGTTAGCACCATTTTCACCATTGGCTTGAATTACCCCGCTTCCAGTGATACTATTATTAACTATTAAAAACACAACACCACCACCGTCACCACCGTCGTTTGCGGCATTGTTATTTCCATCTCCAGCGCCACCGCCTCCACCAAAAAATATTTGACGATCAATTGCTGGAGAAATAAGAGGACGACCTCCCATACCTCCAAATGCTTTTCTTTTGTCTCCACCCCATGCGCTTGATAGTACATCAGTAAGAGGAACACCTGCTGAAATAAAATTTGCTGGATAAGATGGTCCCACAGTACATGCATTTGAGTTATTCTGTGAATAAGAATACCCACCATGCCCTCCTCCAGAGGAATTAGTAAGCGCATTTCCATTTGCAATATAATTTGGATCTAAAGCCCAAGCTCCTGGCGATCCACAAGTTCCAAAATGATTCATTACACCTGCTCCACGAAACCATCCAGATGGATCTCCTCCATTGGCTCCACCACCACCACCGCAGTTGTGTCCGTTACCTCCTCCACCTCCGTTAGCTGGAGCACCCATTCCGTATCTTCCACCCATTGCGTCATAATCTGCTCTATATCCTGCAATACTTTCTCCTTTTTCACTACCATAAGGGAAAACGGTTGTAACATAATCTTTATAATAAACGTCCCCTGAAGCAACACTTCCGTTGGTGAATGTCCCTCCTCTAAAACCTGCGCTATTTGCATTTATCGATCCATTGCTTACAATGTAATCGGCAATAATTCCCAAGAAACCACCACGTCTTCTTGCTGCCGCAGATGGATCTGCTCCACCAAAAGCGGGATCTCCCCATTTTATAGGTACTACTGATGCTCCAGTATTTACTGTCAAAGTGGTATATTGAGGAATACGGATACATTGCACATAATTAGCTGCAAAATAAGCAAAACGTGTTTTACAATTTAGCGTAATAGTATTACCTGAAACGCTTCCAACATAAGCCAATTCATACTTACCAGCATTATTTAAATTTGTTAAATCTCCGTAATTAATGGAATTAGATGTGTCAATTATTGCTCCTTGTGCCTGAAATAAAAGTATTAAATCTCCATATTGTAACGCGTTTGAAGAAAATCCTGAAGCATTTGTAGTATAACCTGCAGGTAAATAACCAATACCATCACGATTCAATTCGCTTATACTGGAAACTGTCACAGAAGAGGAACCCACAGGTACGTCAACAGTAACACGAGTATAACGATTCAATACTGTATTGGTCGAAGAAATAGTGAGCGCTCCATCTTTTCCCGATTGAGAAAATCCAAAGTTTGCAAACAAGATTAAAACTAAAAAAAGCAGTTTATGGATTTTTTTTGATTGTTTGTTAAATAATAAATTTAGATTCATAGTCGTTATGTATTTAAAATTCAAGGAAATTTTATTTTGATTTTTGAGATGCTTTAAGTTGTATTAAAAACACTAAACACAAAGTCGTTTTAGGAAATTAAAAAATAAGCGTTTTTTTTAATAATTGTTTTCTTCTAATTTATTAACGGTCTCTATTGATTGATAATAGAAATAATTAATTTACAAAAATATAAAACCAACGACAATATTAGCTAAAATTAAGTGTTTTTCCGTTAAAAAACTTATAATATCGATAAAAAGTACTTTAAAAAGGATGAATTGCAATTTTAATCAAACCAAGACTTATCGTTTAATATATTATTTAAATACATTATCTTTAATTTTTAATAAAACACAAAAATCTTGAAATAGGAAAGCCTTCCAAAAAACGGAAGGCTTCTTAGTTATTATTTAGAAAAAAACTTTTAAATATCTTGTCTATCTCTTTTTACTAAATATTGGGTGTAATATAGGCCAAATACTAATGCTAGAAATAATAATAATAGGATCATTGAATCTATATTAGCTGCTGGATCGGTACCTTCTAAATTGTCTGTCGGTGTGCCGTCGGTGTCACCTGGTTGAGCAAATACCATAACATTTGTTAGTAAACAAACTAAAAATAGAAATGTTTTTAATAGTACTTTTTTCATGATGAATTTCTATAATAATATTCTTAATACACTATTTTTTTAGTCACTCTTTTTCCTTCTTCAGAACTGATTTGAACAATCAAAACTTGTTTTTCTGCTGTTAAATCTATTATGGCAAGTGAAGTTGCTCCTAAGGCTGATTTTTCGTAAAGCAATCGACCTCGAATGTCAAAGATTTTAATTTCTTTCATATTTACACTACCTGAATTCACGTTCAATACTTCATTTTGTTTATAAATTATAACACTATTATCGTTGAAAATTGGATTTTGAGTACTCAAAGAAGCGCTGTTGTAAACCAATTCAAAACGGCTATTGAAAACTCCAGCGTCTGAGGCAAATGTATAAGCACTTTGTTTTAAATCATGGAGGGTATTAGTAAAATTATCTTTCAAATAAACATCTTGACTTCCGGAGAATAATCCGTCTACATGGTCGATGGCAATGGTGTAGTTTCCTGCTACAATATTTTTGAATGAAAGTGGCACTACATCAGTATCTGTAAATGGCAAACTTCTACCTTGGATAATATATTCACCATTATTCAAATAGGAGTTTAATGCATTAGGACTATCATTAATATATTTACCATCAATTGTTGCATCTACATTGTTAGTTCCTCCTGACATATAACCAATTAAAATTTGATTATAAGTTTCTGTAGCATAGGACAAGTTCAACCAAATTCTATGTTTTTCAACCGTATTTGTTCTCAAAAACTGACCGTTATTATCCGCATTTCTCATAGAGTTAGTAAAAGTAACGCTAGAAGAAGTTGCTTTAAAAATAAATCCTTGACCTACTTGAATGATGCCGTTTGGTTCAATGTTACTCAAACCACCTGTATTGGCTACTCCTCCAAGATATGTATAAGTAGCATAGGAAGAAGTAGTAGTGTTGTTAGCTTTTCTCCAAAAATACAAGGCATCTGAAATACTGTTAGCAGCCATAAAGTTGTCTGCACTAATAGTTGAAGGATAAGGATTTCCAATAGCATTATAACCTGTAGAAATATTTGGAACATTATAAGTTGGCACACCTTCGTCATCATATGTAGTATGCGTTCCACCATCGGTTGCACCACTTTGAATAACAGAAACAGTTATATCTCCATTGTTGGGCACTCCTGTAAATTGACCATGAAACACCGTAGGTGTAGTATCAGACCATGTATTTGGCATACGAATTAAATAGCCATTTCCTGTGGTGAACGTATATGCCTCTGGAGTAAAAATGTATTTATATTGGTTGGTGTATGAGTTATAAGAATAAAAACGACTTAAAACATTTGTGGATATAGTTAACGGAGAGAATTCTTTTAAATTTTGCCCTACAACTGGTGATGACCACAATACATAATCCATACGTTTTTGAGGATTAGTATCTCTTTTAACGATGATATTTCCTGTATTACTTACGTTTTCAATTTGAACTAAATTGGCGCCACTTTCAAAAGTTAATGAAGCACCTGAATCGACCGTTACACTGTTGGTTACAACAAAATTATCTCCTGCAACTACAGTAACATTTGCGCCATTGGTTACAACAAGATTACACATATAAATAGTATTTGTAACGCCTCCGCCAGGAGAAGTATAGTTTCCAGTAAAAACAACTTGAGTTCCAGCCGTTGGCACTCCATTATCCCAACTTGTACCATTCCATGTGGTGGTTATAATATTCATTGACGCTGTTGTTGAATAAATAATTCCACAACTTCCGTTTAAAATAACTGCTCTAAAATAAGTGGTAGCCGATATAGTTCCTATAGTATTTCCCGACAAAGTTGAAGCTGTTGATACAATATCTGTTGGTAAAGCAAAATCTGCAGTTGCTGCCTTTTGCCATTTTTCTATACTTCCAGAATAACCTGATAATGTTAAATCGGTTGCTTGTGTCCCTAAACATGTTGTGGCTGTACCTGAAACAGAACCTCCAAGGGTTAAATTCACATTAATAGTCACATAACTTGAGTTAGCCGTGCTACATCCAGCATTTTGAACTTCTGCTCTGAAATAAGTAGTTGTACTTATTTCACCTATGGTTGCTCCAGTTAATGTTGTTGCACTTGTTGGAATATCAACAACTGATGCAAAATCAGCTGTAAGTGATTTCTGCCATTTACTAACTGTTCCTGTTTCTCCCGAAAGACTTAAATTTGCTGGTGCAGCAATAGCACAAAGTGTTTGGTCAGAAGATACCGTTCCTCCAACTGCCGCAGCCGTAATTGAAACCGTTGTTGCACTTGAATTGGCTGTTGCACAACTACCGTTTTGAACTACAGCTCTAAATTGAGTGGTTGCTGTCAGTGCTCCCGAAGTATAGGTACTGCTCGTATTAGCTATTGTTGTCCATGTACTAAAAGGACTTACGGCACTTTCCCATCTTACGATAGTTCCTGTTTGTCCAGATAAAGTTAACATTTCACTTGAAGTGCCTGAACAAATTGAAGTGCCTCCCGCAACGCTTCCTCCAATAGAAGCTGGATTTACAGCTATGGTAAGATAGGCGGAATTTGCTGCGCTACAATTACCACTCTGTACTACCGCTCTAATGTATGTAGTTGCTGAGACTGTTCCTACTGATGCTCCCGTTAAAGTAGCTGTTGATACTGCTATATCGATGGCAGATGCAAAATCAGTTGTAGCTGATTTTTGCCATTTTACTACTGTGCCTATTGCTCCTGTCAATGTTATAGTAGCAGGTGCTGTTCCTGAACAAATTAACTGATCGGCGGATAAACTTCCAGCTATTGTTGTTGGCGCAACAGTTATTGTAGCTCCTGTTGATGGCACACTAGAACAGCCTCCACTTTGAACTACAGCTCTAAAGTAAGTAGTAGCTGATAGGCTTCCAATACTAGCTCCTGTTAAAGTAGCAGTTGTATTACTGATATCAATGGCTGTTGAAAAGTCAGAAAGATAATCATATTGCCATTTCACAATTGTTCCTGTATAGTCCGTTAAAGACAAGTCGGCTGGTGTTGTATCTGTACATAGAGACTGACTTGAACCAACTGTACCTCCATTTGGAACTGAAGTAACAGTTACAATTGCATAAGCAGAATAAGCACTTGAACAAGAACCGCTTTGAACCAAAGCTCTATAATAGGTAGTTGTACTTAATGTACCCATGTTTTCACTTGTTAATACCGTTGAGGTACTTCCTGATATGTCAGTAAGGTTGGTTGTGAAACTACTATTGCTTGCACTTTGCCATTTTACAACACTACCTGTATGTCCTGACAACGTTAAATCTCCTGGCTGTGTTCCGGAGCAGATGGTTTGAGTGCCTCCAACAGTTCCTCCTTCAGTTGTTGGATTAATTGATATAGTAGCATAACTAGAATAATCTACTGGTGACAATCCATTTTTCACAACGGCTCTATAATAAGTAGTTTGGGATAATGCCGATAAACCGGATAGCGTTGTCGTTACATTGGATATTGTAGTTGGCGAACTAAAAGTAGGCTCGGTAGCACTTTCCCATCTTTGGATTGTGCCTGTATAAGAAGCTAAAGTTAATGTAGCTGGTGATGTGCCTGTACATATCGACTGATTCGAGGTTACTGTTCCTCCTACTGAAGCTGGGTCAACGGTAACTGTTACATAATCCGAAGGGGTACTTGAACATACACCGTTTTGTACTATGGCTCTAAAATAGGTAGTTGTTGTTAAATTTCCTATAGTAGCGCCACTTAAAGTATTGGCAGTGTTGGAAATGTTTGTAGCAGAAGTAAAGCTTGTATTGGTAGCTTTTTGCCAATTTAAAACCGCACCATTGTTTGCTGATAAAGTAAATGTGGAAGGTTGTGTATTGTAACCAATGTGTTCGTCAGTTATTACTGTACCTCCTACTGATGCTGTGTTTACAACTACAGTTACATAGTTTGAATTTGCGGTGGAACAGCTTCCATTTTGAACTACGGCTCTAAAATAGGTGGTCGTTGTAAGATTTCCTATGGTAGCTCCTCCTAAAACATCTGTGGTAACTGCTAAATCTGTAGGTGTTGAAAAGTCTGTAGTAGTAGCCTTTTGCCATTTTACTATTGCTCCTGTGTAGCCAGATACAGATAAGTCCGATGGCGATGTGCCAGAACATAGTTCTTGGTCTGTACTTGCTGTCCCTCCATTAGAAACAGCACTATTTATGTCGATAGTTACATAATTAGAATAAGCTATTGAGCAAGGATTGTTTTGCACAACCGCTCTGATATAGGTAATCGTAGTTAATGCACCTATTGTTGTTCCTGCTAATGTAGTTGATGTGCCTCCAATGGTGGTTGGGCTTGCAAAATTAGTCGTTGCTGATTTTTGCCAATAGATTACATTTCCTACATTACTTGTTAGGGATAAGTCCGCTGGTGTTGAACCGATACAAATGGTTTGGCTCGATGATAATGAACCTCCAACTGAAGCAGAACTTATTGTTACTGTTGCTACTGTTGAATTACTTGTGGCACATGCCCCGTTTTGAACTACCGCTCTAAAATATAGAACCGGTGATAATGTACCCATTTGTGCTGACGTCAAAGTGGTCGAAGTATTAGTAATATCTGTTGAAGTTGTTACAAAATTATCGGTTGATTTTTGCCATTTTATAACCGTTCCAACATTTCCCGATAAAGTAATATCGGATGCCGAACTACCTGTACATACCGTTTGATTGCCAGATGTAGTTCCTCCAACAGATGCGGGACTAACCGTTATGACTTGAGAAATACCAGTGGTGGTATTTGAACAAAAACTATCTACCCGTCTTACCCAATAGGTAGTAGTTGAAGCGGGAGAAATCGTGATAGCAGCAGACGTTTGTCCTGAAATACTATTTGTTCCAACAGTTCCAGTGCCCCATTGATAAGCTCCGTAAGCACCAAGAGTACCTCCTGAAGCGGTTAAGGTTGTACTCGAACCGCTACAAATTGATATTGTTCCAGAAATAGTTGTAGGCGCAGTTGAATTGGAAGCAGCAGTTACAACTGTTACTAATTGTGTTACTCCAGTTGTCGATAAATTACAAGGGGCTCCATCTAAACGATTCACCCAATAGGTTGTAGTTGAACTTGGAGAAACAGTTATACTTGCTCCCGATTGCCCTGCTATTATATTTGAACCTACAACAGCGCCTGTTCCCCATTGGTAAACAGCGCCTGCTGAAAGTGTACCCCCTGATGCCGTTAATGTTGTGCTTGAGCCATTACAAATGGTAGCAGTTCCAGAAATTGCTGTTGGAGCGGTAGAACTGTTGCACGGCAGATAACTGAAGGCAACTCTTGCATTGGCTGGATTTTGATAATAGTCAAAAACCAAATTTGTACTACCATTCAAATATACTGTAGATGTAGTAGAAGAAAAGGCGTGGGTAGTCCAATTAGAAAGTGCAGAAACATAAGTTGATCCTCCATCAACACTCAATCGATAACCATCATCACCACCGGTTGTAATTTTATAATAATCGGGGGCAAATGATTTTGTCATTTTAAATTTAATCGCATAATTTATGGTAAATGAATTACACAAATAAGTACCTGACATTAGAGCTCCTGAATTGTAATTCTGATCAAATTGTTCGGTTTGAGTAACGTAACCTTGATACGTAGTAGTAAAAGCATCTGCTGGAGCGTTAGGGGCAAAAACAACTGAAATTGGCGAATATACATAGCCAATCCAAGAATTGGTGCCATAGGTAACTTGATCACCAGCAGTGGTTGTCTCTGTAATAGTGACCATAAGTCTTTCTATGCTTTCACAGCCATTTATGGTTTGCGAAATATAATAGGTCGAAGGATAAGTAATTGCTGTTGTATTTACGATGGCAGATCCTCCCGACGCAGCGGCATAGTATTTAACAGCTGTTCCTGAAGTAACAATATCGGTTAATTTTTTTGCACCACAAAAAGCTTGATTGGCACTACCAGTTGGGGCTGCTGAGCAAGTAGTTAAGGAGCCTACCAATGGTGAAGTGGTTAAATATTTCGTTGTTGAAGCGGAACAAACACCTGTATTGTATGCAAATACGGTTATTGTATATGTTGTGTTTGGGGTCAATGATGCTGTTGAAAAACTTAAAGAACTGCTCGATTGAATTACTGTTCCGTTGCCTAATGATGTTCCTATTGAATAAACTGTTCCATCAGTTGGATTAGCAGTTAACGCTCCTGAACTTATTACAACCAAATAACCTGTTGGCGTGCCACTTGCTGTTGTAAAAGATCCTGCAATAGTTGTTGCTGTATTTGTTCCCGAAGTAATTGCTGTTGGCTGTCCACTTGGTGTCAAACAATTTACTGCTATACCATCAAACTCGGATGCGCCAATATCAGATGCTGTTCCGCCATTGGAAGGTGTCGGGAAAGGTCTTGTTACATTCCAATAATCGGTATTGATTGTTGGTGTGGTAACCGTAACGGCTGCCGACTCTGCATGAGTTGTTGTTCCTGCTGGAATACGCAAATAGTTTGCATCTGATGTAGTGGTACTTTGGAAAAACGGTGCGGTATTTTCAGTTTTAGAGGCACTCTCTCTTGGCGAAACTATTGTTTGAAAAGTGGACAATACTTGATAACGCGTACCATTATAAAAAACTAAATTGGTAGTGCTTGGTGTACCTGCATAAAACAAGTTGTTGTTAGAAGCCGAATTGTAATTGGCCAGTTCCGAACTTGAACGGTAATATGCTACTGTCAAACCTGTTCCATTTGACGTAGAATTGTTAATTACCAAATTGTTTTTTAACGTTAAGTTAGACACAGTGGAAGTAGATTTTGTAGTATGAAAAATACCCGATGAACCAAAATTAGTCCCTGAAGAAGTAGCATTCAAATATATGGTATTGTTGTCTAACTCATACGTACTTGTTATACTAGGTGTTGTAACACTGATACCTTTTACCACATTAGTATTTCCATTTAATGGCGCTTTTAAATCCCCTATAATATTATTGTAGGCAGTCACTGTGGTTGCTCCATTAATTAAAATCCCACCTACACCGCCTCCGCCTGAAGTGTTATTTATCAATGTTAAATCATAGATTTTGTTTTTATACAAATAAACGGTATTTCCCGCACTTATGTATATTCCATTTAAACTAGGTCCATTAGTTCCAGATTGAGACAAAGCGTTTATAGTATTTGAATAAATAGACACCGTACCTGTTCCACCTGAAACTTGAATTCCATTTACTGTGGTTGAAGCTCCTGCCGAAGTCAAGTTATTGACCGTATTAGAATCTATAGAAAGTGCAGTTACATTTGTATTACATTGAATTCCTGTTACTGCTCCTCCTGATCCAGTTGATGAAAGGTTGGTTATATTGTTGTTAGTAAAAACAAGGTCGGTGGCACTTCCAACTCCCACTATATTTATACCAATAATAGCATTTTGACCTGTAATTCCTTTGATACTATTATTTGATACTGTTGAACTCGAACCAAAGCCGTCGAGATACATCCCTATAATTTGATTTGTTCCTCCTGTCCAATTGCTAAACGTATTATTGGATATGGTTTTTGTTGAAGAACCCGTGTCACGCTGGCTCCATCCTGTCAAGGTTGTAGCACCTGTTACAGTAATGTTTGAAAAACTATTGTAATTATTCACAATAATTGCACCTGATGTTGATGTAGCTCCAGTAGTAAATGCAGTTACTGATCCGCCCGCCACTGTTTTGTTAAACGACCCAACAATAGCATTGTAGGAAACTGTTTGGTTTCCACTTGCACCTAGTACTACGCTATCGGAAATAAAATTAATACTACCCGAAGTAGCAACATTCAAATTAGTGAAAGTATTGTTGCTTATGTTTTGAGACAAAGTAGGATTTGTGTTATACAAACAGGTATGAGAACCACTACTTGAAATTGCATAACTAATACCTCTAATATCATTATTCTGAATGCTTAATGTTGTAGCAGTTGTTCCTGCACTGTTATAAATTCCGTATAAATTTGCAGGTGTGGCTACACTATACGATATCAAGCCCGCTGTCGCATCTCCTAATTTGTTGTTGTTTAAGGTAATGGTTCCTGTAACGGCACCATTATTTTGAATTCCTGTAAAAATAGAAGTAGCGTTTTGTAACGAATAATTTCGAATCGTATTGTAACTCATTGAAGCTGTGGTTGCTGCAGCTCCATTGTACAAGCCTCTAAAAGTACCTGTTCCAGTTAAAGTCATGGAGTCAACGGTATTGTAGTCCATTACTAAGCTTGAACCAGCCGTGTTTTCTATACCGCTTAACGCGGAAGTTGCTGTGCTATAAACCGTACAATTGACGACTACATT
Source organism: uncultured Bacteroidota bacterium (assembly GCA_903879875.1). Classification (GTDB taxonomy): domain Bacteria; phylum Bacteroidota; class Bacteroidia; order Flavobacteriales; family Flavobacteriaceae; genus Flavobacterium. The sequence goes on along the minus strand of CAIRNC010000469.1, from coordinate 3,994 downwards.
GTTTGTAATGGATGTTGTTCCAGAGGAAGCGTTTGAAATTCCATAAAACGAACAAATTCCAGATGCTGTTACGCCACTAGTTCCCATAACTATAGAATGGGCCACTGTTGTACTACCGATTGTATTGTTGTCTATTACAAAATTTCCTAGTGTTCCAGCGGTATTTATACCATAAAAGCTGTATCCATTGGTATCCAGTCCTGTAGTAGAAATACCTGCTATTGTATTGTTTTGAATGTTTGAAGTGGCGCCGTTAGTAGCTACATATATTCCAGTTGAACGCGAAGCTGAGGTTAAAGCAGTTGTGACCGTAATTACAATAGAATTAGAAGTAGTACTACTTCCAATAGTATTGCCAGATACTGTTCCAATATTCGCCACACCACTTACATATATACCTACAAAAGATCCAGGCGCATAAGTATTGGTAATAGCTGTAGTTAAATTGATTCCCGCAATCACATTTCCTTGAATGCTCGATGCGGTAGTGTTGGTGGTTAAATCCAATCCTCGATAATATACTGACGCAGTTCCATTAAACGTTGAAGTACCCGTTCCAGAAGAATTGGCAAAACCAATGGTGTTGTTTGTAATTGTATAGCCACCTGCTGAAGCTGTGTTTATTACGATACCTCGAATATATATTGTATTGGCTGTAGTTGTTCGAGTAGCGGTTTGAAAAAAACGGTTTCCGGTAATATTCCAAGTAGCGCTATTAGCCGCTAGATTTATTCCCGAAGAAGAAATGGATTCATGAAAATAATCTTGAATATTGTTATTGCTAATTGTAATATTACTATTATCGATAGCGGTTGTTGTTCCATTGGAGTAAATAGCATTTATAGGTAAATTACTTCCTGCCGCTGTTATGGTACAATTGGAAATCGTATTATTGTCATTTCCTGTAGTAGTACCCCCTGCAAAAAATATTGTCCCACCTGCTGTTGCCACCTCTGATCCTGCAATAGTACAATTGGTTATGGTGTTTTGTGTAGCATCTGCAATAAATCGAATGGTACTCGTATTTGTTGAACTCGAAGTTGAAGTATTTGATATAAGTAAAGAATTGCCGCCGGAGTTCAATCCATCAATAGTGACATTGTCGGCACCGTTTAAATTAATTAACGGATTTCCGGCTCCCGTTGCTCCCGTAATTGTTCTTGTTCCGGAAGGTCTTATCGTTAACGTAGCCCAAGTACCCGCATTTAAAACGGCCGTAAGTGTGCTCTCATCAGTATCACTGTTGATTGTAATAACAATAGTATTACCCGTTTGCGAAGTGCCGTTAATGGCAGCAAAAGCATTACGTAAAGTGGTATAATTTGTGTTTCCAGTTGTGGCTCCTGAAACAACTACTTGTGCGTTACCTGAATAGGACAGACTGGCAAGCAGCAACCAAAGAACTCTGATTGCTTTAAAATTTAGATAAGGTTTCATGATGTTAGGTTTTTATAGGAAATACGACGAATGGATTATTTACTCGACAAATGTACTAATTATTCCGTTAATTAAAAATGATATTTATCAATTTGTTAGGTGGTTATGTGTTAAATTAAGCCTAAATCAATCCCTCAAAAAGGAACCAAATAAAAGAGTGTGAATTCGAAGCTTGTTTAAATAATTGGCCTTCATTGATTCATGTTCCGATTTTATTTTAAACTTGCATTTTATTGCAGCAATAGTATCCTTGGAACAACTAAACGAACTATGGAAAAGCGTTGTCCAAAATCATATTTGGCGATTTGTGCTACTATAAATTTGTTAAAACTTTAGATTGTATCATTAAAAACTTTACCTTCGATTTTTAGAATACGGATTTATACCAATGACTTTGAGAACTACTTTATTATACCTTACATTTCTTTTTGCTTTTGTCGTGCCTTGTCGTGCTGGTTTTATATTAATTCCAATGGATGAGGCGACGCAACAAAACCATTTGAAAGCTTATGGCATTACCTATTGGGCCATTGACAAACAATACAAAGTAAGCTGGTTGCTCAACTATCGTGGCGGTTCGTTCTTAATGCCGGATGCTTCCGAAATCAGAAAAGAATGTCAGATTCGCGGTGTAAGTTTTGAACCCATGACCGACGAGGCTACCAATACTATTCTACTCGAAATTAGTAGTCCATCACAAAACATGGAAGCCGTAGCGTTAGAAAAAGCACCGAAAATAGCCGTCTATACGCCACGTGGAAAACAACCTTGGGACGATGCAGTAACTTTGGTTTTGACCTATGCTGAAATTCCTTTTACACCTATATATGACGAAGAAGTTTTGAGCGATCAACTCTTGCTCTACGATTGGTTGCATTTACACCACGAAGATTTTTCGGGACAATACGGCAAGTTTTACAACCAATTTAAGAACGCTCCTTGGTATATAGAAGAAAAAAAACGTGCGGAGGAGTTGGCAACAAAATTGGGTTACGCCAAAGTCTCTGAAGAAAAACGAGCCGTTGCCAAAAAAATTCGTGATTTTGTTATAGGCGGTGGTTTTATGTTTGCCATGTGTTCCGCAACCGATAGTTTTGACATTGCACTTTCTGCCGATGGTGTCGATATTTGCGAACCCATGTTTGACGGTGATGCCAGCGAGGGCAATTATCAAACCAAAATAGATTATACCAAAACATTTGCTTTCAAAGACTATACCTTAGAAAGAAATCCAACCGTTTATGAGTTTTCGGATATTGATATGACCATGAAGCGCGCCGCATTGCCTATGGAAAAAGATTACTTTACACTCATGGACTATTCCGCCAAGTGGGATCCAATACCTACGATGTTATGCCAAAACCATACCCAATTAATCAAAGGATTTATGGGACAAACCACTGCTTTTGCAAGAGATTTTGTAAAAACGAATGTGTTGGTTATGGGGGAATGTTTGCTCAATGGTGAAGCGCGCTACATACATGGCGAAAAAGGAAAAGGCATGTTTACTTTCTATGGTGGTCATGACCCCGAAGATTACCGCCACCAAGTGGGTGACCCACCAACGGTTTTAGATTTACACCCCAACTCTCCCGGCTATCGATTGATTCTCAACAACGTGTTGTTTCCTGCTGCCAAAAAGAAGAAACAAAAGACATAAGAGCATTAAACAATCCCGTTAACCTTAATGATACTTATGTAAAAATTAAACCACATAGTACTATTTAAAATTTCAATAGAAAGGCGCTTTGCTTGACATAGCTAAGTAAAATGAAATGTCTTCCTAGGATTATTCCATAACATCGCTTGCACTAATGCGATGCTGTTTAAAAACACTAATCAAATTCTGTTTATTCTATTTTTTCATTGCTACTGACGATAAAATCGTTTCGTCGGGAACGCTTTTTCAATTCATCAGGTTGATAAAACCAAAAGATGTACATCTTTTAGGTAAAACATCTATATCTTTCAGCTAAAACATGTACATCTTTGAAGTAAAAGATGTACATCTTTTCATATATTTGTCAGGACGAAAGAAAAAATGCATCAGGGCGAACCGAAAATTCCATCCTGATGAAACGATTTTATCAACCCTAACCTGAAAAATTATGGCAATATCTTTTAAAATGGTACCAAAGAAAAATGCATTGGTATCGCCTCCCGAAGTAAAATATTTTCCTTGTGCGGTACACAAAGGAGAAGAAGACTTAGACAGTTTGGCCCGAACTGTGGCTTCTCGCTCTTCGATGAGTCGTGCCGATTGTTACGGAGTGATTATTGGTTTAACCGATGCCATTGGCGAAGCACTTGCTCAAGGACGCATTGTACGTATTGACAATTTAGGCTCTTTTCAAATTACCTTGCAAGGCACGCCCGCAGATACAGAAGAGGAATTGGGTAAAGCCAACATCAAAAGTGCCAAAATCATTTACAAGCCTTCTCGAATTATGAAAGGCCGATTGAAGCAATTAATTTATAAAAGGTTGCGGTAATTATTTGATGCTGTACAATTGATATAAAGGCAAACATCCAAAAGCCAAATAAGTAAACTTGATAT
>CAIRNC010000468.1 GCA_903879875.1 uncultured Bacteroidota bacterium | reverse complement strand
AATAAAAATAACTTTAAAAATGATTTACGCTTTAAATTTGCGCAAATTATGGTTACTACGTTTTAATTGAACTAATATACCCAAATTAAATTTAATATTTTACCTTATGAATCAAACATTATTTTCTAAAAAGGCTTTTCAATCGTTATTATTTGGCTTTTTGATGCTGCTGTGTGCTCAAGTGAGTTGGGGGCAGACAGCTGTGAGTTACTCTGCGATGACAACTGTAACATGTCCAGCAACTCCTGTTTCAACAATTTCTACTCCTCCTACAGGTTTGACTTTTTCTCAGTTGTCTAGAGGAAGTGGCGTTACCTGCGGAGTTGCGGGAGGATCAATAAGTGGTTCAGGATTTAATGGTACGTTAGCAGCAAACATAACTGGAAGTAAATGGTACACTTTTTCTATTACTAGTAATTCATCTGTAACGTTTACACTTAGTAGTTTAAGTATTGTATCTCGTGCAAGTAATGCAACAGGAGCTAATGTAAGCGTTCAATATAGCATTGGGGGAAGTACTCCTACAACAGTAATTGGAAGTTACACACCAACCACAGCTGCTGCAACTTATACAATTACCCCAGCAACTCCTATTTCAGTTGGAGCCTCCCAAGTATTAAATATATATATTATACCTAATAGTTTAACAGCAACTGGCACAACATGTAGAGTAGAAAATGCTACATCAGCAACAGTAAAAACTACTTCAACAGCACCAACTTATTCCGTTACTTATAATGCGAATAGCGCTACATCTGGATCTGTTCCAACAGATGCTACGGCTTATACTTCTGGAGCAACTGTTACCGTAAAAGCAAATACAGGCACATTGGCAAGAACAGGATATGCTTTTTCTGGATGGAATACTGCTGCAAATGGTAGCGGAACTGATTATGCCGCTACGGGTAGTGCTACTCTAACTATGGGCTCTGCAAACGTGACTTTATATGCAAAATGGACACCTACTTACACTTTAACTTACACTGCCAATGCTAATGGAACTATATCGGGAACAACTCCACAAACTGTTGCTTCGGGAGCTAATGGAACGGCTGTAACTGCTGTACCTAATACCGGTTATCATTTCGTGAGTTGGAGCGATGCTTCTACTGCAAACCCAAGAACAGATAGTAGTGTTGCTGCAAATGTTAATGTGTCAGCTACTTTTGCAATTAATACCTATACGCTAACTTATACTGCTGGTGCTAATGGTTCTATTTCAGGAACAACACCACAAACTGTAAATTATAATACTAGTGGAATTGCCGTAACAGCAACTCCAGCTACAGGTTATCATTTTGTGAGTTGGAGCGATGCTTCTACAGCAAATCCAAGAACGGATAGTAGTGTTGTTGCAAATGTTTCTGTTTCGGCTACTTTTGCAATTAATACCTACACCCTAAGTTATACTGCCAATGCTAATGGTTCTATCACTGGAACTACTCCACAAACTGTAAATTATAATGCTACTGGAAGTGCTATAACCGCAACTCCAGCTACAGGTTATCATTTTGTGAGTTGGAGCGATGGTGTTTTAACCGCATCAAGAACAGATAGTAGTGTTGCTGCTGATGTTACTGTTTCGGCTACTTTTGCAATCAACTCTTATTCGGTATATTATAACGGTAATACCAGTGATGGTGGTACTGCTCCAACTGCTACAAGCGGAAATTATGGAGCAACAGTTACTTTATCCAATGAAGGAACTTTAACTAAAACAGGTTATAACTTTAACGGATGGAATACAGCGGCTGATGGTTCAGGAACATCTTATTCTGCTGGAGACAGTTACATAATAGGAACAACTGATATAACATTATATGCAAAATGGGCTTCTGCTGCACTAACGCCTCAAACTATTACATTTGGCACCTTATCAGATAAAGTATATAGCACAACTACTTTTAATTTAACGGCAACGGCTAGTTCAGGATTGTCTGTAAGCTATACGAGTTCAAATACAAATGTAGCAACAGTTTCAGGAAATACAGTTAGCTTAGTAGGTGTTGGCTCAACAACTATTACTGCATTTCAAGCTGGAAATGTAACTTATGACGGAGCTACACCAGTTGGACAGTCTTTAAATGTTACGCCTAAAGAATTAACTATTCCAGATGCTGCAACCGCTAATAAAGAATATGACAGAACCAATACTGCTGCACTAACAGGAACATTGAGTGGTATCATCAACAGTGATGATGTTACACCTTCATTATCAGCAACCTTCAATACTGCAACAGTAGGAACAGGAAAATCGGTAACTTCTACTTCTTCTTTAGGAGGAACAAAAGCAGGAAATTATACTTTGACTCAACCAACAGGATTAACAGCGAATATTACTGCAAAAGCATTAACGGTTACTGGCGCTACTGTAACATCAAAAAGTTATACTGGAACAAATACGGCAACCTTAACAGGAGCATCTTTAGTAGGTGCAATAGCACCTGACGTTGTTAATATTACAGGTGGTGGTACTTTTGCAGATGTCAATGTAAATAGTGGAATTGGTGTTACCACTTCATTTAGTTTAAATGGAACTGATGCAGGAAATTATAGCATTACACAACCTACAGGATTAACAGGAACAATTATAACTGCTCCATTAACCATAAACATTACAGGATTAACAGCTAATAAAGTTTATGATGCGTTACTTGCTGCAACAATTACAGGAACTCCTGCTTATGTTGGTTTACAAAATGGAGAAACTTTTTCTGTAACAGGAACACCTGCAGGTACTTTTTTAACCAAAGGAATTGGGACTGCTAAGCCAATAACCGTTTCAGGTTATACAGCACCAAATGCAAATTATTCTATCACACAACCTACGACTTTAACAGGAAACATAACTGTAGCCACTTTAACAGTAACGGGGGCAACCGCTGCGAATAAAGTTTTTGATGGAACAACAACAACAACAACTTCTGGAGGTTCGTTTTTAGGTGTTTTATTAACGGATAGTGTTAATTTAACTCATGGAACAGCCAACTTCGCTTCTTCAGCAGTTGGAACAGGAATTGCAGTTACTTCAACCATTACAGCAACAGGAACTGATGGAGCCAATTATTCCGTAACACAACCTTCATTAACAGCTAATATTACGGCTGCACCAGTAGTTTTGGCAGGATGGCAATTTGGTAGTCCAGCATCAACAGGATCCGAAACTACTTATAATGCAACTACTAATAATTCAAATTTAAGTACATTAACACTGTCAAGAGGAGCTGGTATTACAGCTACTGCATTAGGACGTGGTTTTGCAGCTAATAACTTTGATGCTAATGCTACAAAAGCAAATGCCATAACGAATAATGAATATTTTGAGTTTTCTATAAATGCCCTTAGTGGTTACAACTACTCATTATCAACTTTAAATGCAACATTAAGACGTTCGGGTGCTACTGCACCTAATGCTTATATTTGGATGTATAGCTCTAACGGAACTACTTTTAATGAAATTGGTACCGATATAAGTTTTACTAGTACTGCGGATGGAGCCGTTCAAACTGCAATTTCTCTTTCAGGAATATCTGCACTACAAAATGCAAAATCAATTACTTTTAGACTCTATGCTTGGGGCGGTACTAGTACTTCTGCCACTTTTTCAATTGCACGATATGCAGTAAATAATACAACCAATTCTTTAGCAATATCTGGAAATACATTTGCTGACATAACCCCTCCTACCCTAGTAGCAGATTCATCATCAAATACGGTAGATAATAACAATGACATTACTTTTACAGACGACGCCACTTGGAGAACAAAAATAACAACTGTAAAAATTGGAACCACCGTTTTAACTCCATCTACTGACTATGTAATTTCTTCAGGTACACTTCAATTAAAACCTTCAGGAGGGAATGTGTTGTTAACAACTGCAGGTTCTAAAGCGGTTACCGTGATTGCCACAGGATATACAAACGCTACAGTTACTCAAGTGATTAATCCAGGTGTTCCTACAACAAATTCTACAGCAACGATAAGTGCTATATTAGCGCCAAGCACTACACGAACAATTACCTGTACCGCTTTAGATCAATATTCTAACTATGTTTCAGGCTATACTTTTAAATATACAGCTACTATAACCAATTCCGATGCTACTACGGCTGAAACCTACACTATAAATGGTGCGGATTATACTTCAACAACAACACAAAATGTAGACTGGAACGGAATTACTCCTGGAGTTACAACTTTTACTGCAACTTTACCAACTACAATTGATGGATCAGACGGTATTAGCATACAAGTGAAACTTGCAGATGGAACTACTACTATTGGTTCCCCTTTTGCTTATCATGCATTACCTAGTCAAACAATTACATTTAACAGTTTAAGTAATAAAACCTATGGTGATGTACCATATACCATTTCAGCAACGGGTGGTGCTTCAGGAAATCCAATTGTATTTACTAGTTCTGACCCTTTAGTTGCCACTTGTTCTGGAACTAATGGAACAACGATAACCGTTATTGGTCCTGGAACTTGTACTATTTTTGCCAATCAAGCAGGAAACAGCGGTTATAATGCAGCAGCAGAAACAACACAAACACTAACCGTTGCTCAAAAAGCATTAACTATTTCTAGTGCTACTGCTCAGGATAAAGTATATAATGGAAACAATGTAGCTACAATTACGGGAACATTAAATGGTGTTATCAGTCCAGATGTAGTGACACTAAGCTTGATTGGTACTTTTGCTGATATCAATGCCAATACTGGAATTGTTGTAACTTCTACCAGTACATTAGGAGGCGCAAATGCTGGAAAATACACATTGACACAACCAACGGGTTTAACAGCAAGTATTACTCAAGTTACGACTAACACCATAAATAGTTTTTTTGCAATTACCAATAAAATAATAGGTCAAGCGCCATTTACTTTAGCAGCTACTTCAACTTCAGGACTTACCGTAACCTATGCAAGTTCAAATACCGCTGTTGCAACCATTTCAGGAAACACGGTTACTATTGTAGGTGTTGGAACTACGACTATCACCGCTTCACAATCGGGTAATGGTAATTATGTTGCTGCTACTCCATTGACACAAGAATTAATAGTTACGCCAGTGCCTATTGCCGCTTGGGATTTTACTGGAGCGGGTAATTATACGACAATTGCAGCAACTACTTTTTCTTCAAACTTAGTTTCTACATCAAACACTAACACAATTACACGGGGTTCAACGGCAAGTTCTAGCACAGGAACTAATAGTTTTAGAACTACTGGTTTCCAAAATAATGGAATTGCAACTTCAAATACGGATTATTTCCAAGTAACACTTGCGCCTGTTTCAGGACAAAATATTTCGCTTTCAACCATTAATGCAAATTTTGTTGGAACTAATACTTTCATAGATAATTCTGCAGCTAGTGGTGGTGTTGGTGTTACTTCTCAATATGCGTATAGTTTAAATGGAACAACTTTTACTTTAATTGGTTCACCAGTTACCTCAACTTCTTTAAAACCAGCAGAAATAGATTTATCTGGAGTTGCCGCCTTACAAAATGTACCATCAGGTACTACCATTACACTTCGTTACTATGCTAGTGGACAAACTACAACTGGTGGTTGGGGCTTCAATTCTGCAACAGCTGGCACCAATGGTTTGTCTATAGGGGGTAGTTTTGCTGGAACTCCAACAACCACATGGGATGGTTCGGTTTGGTCTAATGGTTCTCCAACAATTTCTAAAAATGCAGTTATTGATGCAGCCTATTCTACCACTGATTACGGTGTATTTTCTGCCAATTCCTTAACGGTGAATTCGGGTTATACAATAACGGTAAATTCAGGTCATACCCTTACGGTTACTAATGAAATTATAAATAACGGCACTTTTATTGTAGAGAACAATGCAAACATCATTCAAACTAATAATGTTGCAAATACTGGAAGTATAACTGTAAAAAGAAATACGGCTATGAGAAGGTTAGACTACACCTATTGGTCTTCTCCTGTATCGAATCAAAACTTATTATCATTTTCACCACTAACATTAGCGACTCGTTTCTATACTTTTGACGAACCAACAAATGTTTTCGTTGCAGTAGCATCACCTTCAACAACCACTTTTGGAACTTCAGAAAGTCAAATCGCTGGAAAAGGATTCATGATACGTTCACCAAATACATTTTTGCCAGCTCCAGCTGCTGCCCAAACTTTCAACGGAATTTATACAGGTGTACCTAACAATGGTACATACACTACACCTGTGAGTAACTCAGGTGCAAACCACGGTTATAACTTGATTGGAAATCCTTATCCATCACCAATTGATGCCGATAAGTTCTTAGCAGCTAATCCTGGTACCTTGTATTTCTGGACACATGCAATAATTGGTTCTGGTGCAAACAATTATGCTTCTTATACTGCTGCGGGCGCTACTGCTGCGGCAGCTAACGGTGCTTCTTGTAATGGTACCATTCAAACTGGTCAAGGTTTCTTAATATTGACCACAACCAATGGAAATGCTACTTTTACTAATGCGATGCGTGTTGGAAATACTGCAGGTCAGTTTTTTAGAACTGCTTCTAAAGAAAAACACCGTATTTGGTTGAATTTAAATTCTGCAACCACTGCCTTAAATCAAATTATGGTAGGTTATATGGAAGACGCTACTCAAGGAGCGGATACTTCAATAGATGGATCACTTCTTGCTTATGGTTCAAGTTCATTGTCTAGTAGAATTGAAAATGCGGATTATGTGATTCAAGGGCGTGCATTGCCATTCGCAACTGATGATACGGTACCATTAGGTTTCAATGCTGCTGCTGCAGGTGAATTTACAATAAGCATCGACCACGTAGATGGATTGTTCCTTGGAAGTCAAGATATTTATTTGAGAGATAACTTATTTGGAACAACGTTTGACATAAAATCAAATCCTTACACGTTTACTTCTGCCTCAGGAGCATTCAACAGCCGATTTGAAATAGTGTATACAAGTTCACTATTAGCTACTCACAACCCAACATTTGATGCCAATAGCGTTGTAGTCTACAAACAAGAACAAGAATTGAATATAAATTCAGGTTCAACGGTAATGGCTAAAGTTCGGGTATTTGACGTAAGAGGTCGTTTACTATTGGAGAAAAACAATATCAACGCCACTGCAGTTAAATTAACTGACTTAAAAGCAGCACAACAAGTAGTGTTAGTTCAAATTACTTCGGATGATAACCGAATCGTTACTAAGAAAGTAGTGTACTAAACAATAGTTTTTAGAATTAAATTGTAAAGCCTTCCATTCCATTGGGAGGCTTTACTTTTTTTAACTCATTCGTATTATTTTTTAAGTTTTAACTGTTTTTTTAGGTTTAAGTATTAATTCATTGCTAATTTATATTTTTTATAAAATTAAATAATCAACTCATACTGAATTGGACTTAACGATTGCATTTTCTTATTGGATCTCCTCCTTTTGTTCCATGGTTTTCTTCTATAAGAAAGTTTCTTTTACTTTTTTTTATAAACGTAAAGGGAGCGACTATTTTGGCAGCAAACCAATGTATGAATTCCTTTTAACAAAACTTAAAGCAAATACTATTTACTCGATACTAAATTTGTTAGTACGTACAGGAAGTAATAGCATTTGCTTGATTACAACTGTACTTTTACTTTTCATAAGCGCTACTTCAAATGCTCAAATAAAACCACTTACAAAAACCGACCAATATGTTATTACAAAGCGTCATTTTTCGGTAGAGGACGGTTTGGCTTCTAGAGAAGTTTTAGACGCGGTAGAAGATAGAGCTGGTTTTATGTGGTTTGCCTCCAATAATGGTTTATGTCGATACGATGGGAACTCTTTTAAAATATTTACCAAACAAAATTTCGGTTTATTAGAGAATGAAATTGCTGCTCTTACAATAGATAGTAAAAACCATTTGATTATTGAATTTAATAATAAAAATTTAATCGAAAAGATACATGGAGAAATACAAGTTCTAGATTTAAATACCAACAAGCTTCAAACGTTTGAATGCGCTTATCCTAAGTTGCCTTTTAAAACTAAAGACATTGTTTGTATTAGTAGTGATGAAAATAAAAAGTTGATTTTCATAACCAACAATCCTTATCAAGTATGGGAACATACATCAAAAAAGGGCTTTAAATTAATAGGAGCATTATCCAAATGGAACGCAATTAAAAATTCAGTTTTACTATACAGTTCCGACAATTCTGTTTCTACAATTGTTCAAAATGGTAGTATCGTTTTGAAGAAAAAAAACTACCCTAACTATTTACTAAAAGAGAATAGGCTTATTTCTTTTTCCAACAAACAAAAAGAAACTATTTTTTCAATCACAAAAAGCAAATCCTTATTGTGTTATAATTCTGTTACAAATACGGTCTCAAAAAGCGATTTTCCTGTTGCTGAAAATAGTTTTGAGCAACAAAACACAGAACTGTTTTTGCATTTGTCCACTGTGACTAACTATCCCTGGCTATTTTCTCGACAACATTCCAATGAAGGTAATATAGTATATAATTTAAAAAAAGGTATTTATTATATGGATGATAAATCATTTTTTCTTATTGCCAAACCCGAAGAAATAAGTAATGATTTTAACTTTGGAATTTCTTCCACTTTCAAAGACAGTAGAGGATATTACTGGTTGTGTACTACGTTTGGTGTCTATCAAGTTGCTTTAAAACCCAACCATTTTAAAAGTTATTTTTCAAAACGACAAGAAAAAATATGCAGTTATAATCAAGTAAGAGGCATTTATGCAGACAATAGTTTGGATGTAAATACAAATATAAAAACTACCTCTTTGTATGCAAATATGTGGTTGTATTTATGTGTTTCTAAAACAAAGTTAAACAAAACAGCATTATCATATACCACAAATACCTGTGCCTTTAATGCCTTATTAAAGCATAAAAATAAATTTTATATTGGTGGAGTTGATGCTGTTTTTGAGTATGAACCGACTCATAACAAAGCAATTGAAATTGGTGCTTTTGGAAATAAATTGGATGGAAATTATGTATGGTCTTTAACTTCGGCATCCGATAGTATTCTTATAGCAGGTCATGGTAATGGATTAACTGAGTTTAATTTAATTACTAAAAGAAATAAGGCACTACTGTATAAATCTCCCAAAATACCAAGAGCAAAAAATGTATATCGTTTTGTTCAAACTAAGACAAAAGGACTGGTGGCTGTGGCAGAAAATGGGCTCTTTTTGATAGATAAAAACAACATTGTAGTCGATTATTACGGTAGTTTGGTTAGCGATAAAATACATCATCTGCCTATTAGTATTATTTATGATATGCAAGAGGATAGCAACGGAATCTGTTGGATTGTCACCAATGGGGAAGGTCTTTTTCGTTGGGACTGGCGCCACTCGGAAAGCGATAAAAGTATTAAATTAGATCAATTCACTACAGCAAAAGGGCTTCCTTCCATGCTACTCTATCGCATAGAAGAAGATTCAGATCACAATCTATGGATTGGTACAAATAATGGATTATTGCGGTTCAACACTCAAACGTATTCCACTTCCGTTTACACCATCAATGATGGAATAAACAATAACGAATTCAATAGAACATCTTCCTTTAAAGCGGCTGATGGCATTATGTATTTTGGAGGATTAGATGGCGTTATTGGATTTAAGCCAAATGAGCTATTAAGAGACGAAACCAGAAAAGAACCTGCACTTCAAATAATAGCATTAAGCAAGTTTTCTGGAAAAGAGAATCGATTACTTGATCATCTTTTGGATTTTAAAAAAACAAAAACAGTACTATTAGAAGCTGGGGATTCCTTTTTTACTTTAGAATTTCAGTTGTTGGATTTTCAAAAGCGCAAACACTTGTATGCCTATAAAATAGATGGAATTGATGCCGATTGGATTTATATCGACGAAAACACGATTCGTTTAAGTGGATTACCTTATGGCGAATTTAAAATGCATATTAAAGCACAGTTAGCTAATGGAAAATGGAATAGCCACCCTATCGTCTTTCCAATCGTTGTTTTGAAACCCTTTTATTTACAAATATGGTTTTTACTCGCTTTAATGCTTCTAATAGTTAGTGGATTTGTTTTTTACCTTCGTTATCGAACCTATAAGCTCCATAAGGAGAATCACGAATTAGAATTAATAGTAAACAGTCGAACTGCAGCATTAAAAAAATCATTAGAAGATAGAGAACTCCTATTAGCAGAAATACACCACCGTGTTAAAAATAATTTACAAGTCATAAGCGGTTTATTGGAATTGCAAAAAGTAGAATTGACCGATAAAAGTGCTATAGCTGCCTTTACCGAAGGACAAAGCAGGGTCAGTAGTATTGCTTTAATCCATCAAAATTTATATCAAAATGAAAACCTAGGAAGTATTGAGTTTTGCTCATTTGCAAGAGATTTATCTAGTAAAGTAGCTGAACTTTTTGAAAACCAAAACAATAAAGTTGTGTTTACAATTGAAAATAAAGAAGTGTATTTTGACATTGATACTGCGGTTCCATTGGGTTTAATACTTAACGAATTAATCACAAACTCCTATAAATATTTTACAAAAGGGGCTCTAGATAATAGTATTAACATAAATGTATTTGGCGCAAAAAACAACACGCATACCTTAGTCTTTAAAGACAATGGACCAGGTATAAAACAAAATGTAGATTTTGATACAACCAACTCGCTGGGTTTAAAATTAATTAGAGGATTGTCCAAACAACTGCATGGGAAAGCAACCTATAAATATGAAAACGGAAGCGTTTTTACTATAAAGTTTAAAGATTTAGTCGCACGAAAAATGTAAGAACATCATGAACAAAATTAAAATCGGTATCGTAGAAGACGAAATGATTATTGCAGAAACTATTGTTTTAGCTTTAGAAAAACTAGGTTACGATTGCGCTGGTGTAGCAGGCACGTATAAAGAAGGTATAAAAATGTGTGCCAAAACGGTTCCTGATTTAATGTTACTTGACATTAATTTGGGTGCTAAAAAAGACGGTATCGATTTAGCGCTCGAAATAAAAGAACGTTTCAACACGCCCATTATTTTTCTTACCGCCAATAGTGATCCTGCTACAGTGAATCGTGCAAAAGCAATCAAACCCTTGGCTTTTTTAGTAAAGCCGTTTTCGCAACACGATTTATACTCCGCTATAGAAATCGGGTGGAACAACTATTACGACAACTTCAATAATGAACTCAATACAAGCCCTAATATAATAGTAAAAGTAGGTACTGTATATGAAAAAGTAGTGCTCGATGAAATTATTTTATTGAAAAACGAACAAAACTATATGATGCTTACTTTAGTTTCAGGGAGAAACCTATTGGTTAGAAGTATTACAGAACAAATGCTAAAACGACTACCAGCAGCTAAATTTGTAAAAATTAATAGAACCTATATTGTCAATTGTAAGTATGTTACAACAATTGAAACAAAAACGATTAGCATTGCTAATTTGAGACTAAATATTACAAAGGCCGTAAAAGAAGAATTACTACTTAAAATGTAAGCAAAACATTGTTGCAATGGAATTGCTAAAAATCCAAAAACGATATCAAATTATAACTATTTTACTTCAGAAAACAGGTATGACTTTGTTAATCCTTCACCCCCTTCGTTTTAGTTCTTCTTTCATTTTTATGAATTTATAATTATCGGTTAGAACATAATAAGCTACAACCCGTTTGGGTTAAATTATTAAAAACGGTACAAAACTTCTCGATGCATTTCGTTTTCGAAGTGAGGTGTATCGAGAATCTTTTTAAATGAAATTTTCTTTGTGATCAATACAATTTTCTATTGAAAATCACTCGAAATAACTAAAATATTTCATCAAAAATTAATTACTCCCATCGGGTAAAGTTATATTTTAATCCTTCTCCTTTTTTTGTCAAACAGTTAGCATTACCACGGGCAAATGTGTGGAAAAATTAAACCATTTTAACCATCTGAATTGTTATAAAAAACGCTATCGTCACATATTTCGAGTGCTTCATCACATATTTTTGTATGCTCTACAAAATGATTATTTATTTGTAAGTTAATTAAAAGATTTAAAACTTAAATAATTTACGGGCATAATCATGAAAAAACAACTTCATTTATTTATTGGAACACTAGTAGTAATGGCTTTGGGCTTTACGCAAAAAGTGAATGCACAAGCGCCACAAACGCTTACTTATCAATCGGTGGTGCGAAACAGCAACTCTATATTGTTGTCGAACACTCTGGTAGGTACAAAAATTAGTATCCTACAAGGTAGTGCCACTGGATTGGCCGTGTATGCGGAAACACATACCGAAACAACCAACTCCAATGGTTTACTCTCTCTTCAAATTGGGACGGGTTCTCCCGTTACAGGCACTTTTTCGGGAATAAATTGGGCAAATGGACCCTATTTTATGAAAACTGAAACCGATCCAGCAGGAGGAACTAATTATTCCATTATTGGAATTCAACAAATGGCGAGTGTACCTTATGCCTTGTATGCCGCTAAAAGTGGGGGTTCTGTTTTTGAAACTTCAAATAGTAACCCCAACAACATATCGAATACCAATTTTGGAAATGTCGGTATTGGTACCGATACCCCTTCTGAAAAATTAGATATAAAAGGAGGTAATGTAAGAATCCGTGAAAACGTGTTGGTAGAAGGAAACGCCTTATTGTCAGGTACAGTAACGATACCCGGAGGCAATCCGACACAAGGCAAAGTGTTAACCTCTGATAATAATGGTAATGCCTCATGGCAAACCCCAGTATCTTCTGATTTAAGTGGCCTTGCAACTACAGCAGATCTAAATAATTTGCAAAACCAAAACGCAATACAAGATGATCAGATTAATAATTTAAATGATGCACTGTCAACAACCAATACGCAGGTTAATAATCTTGAAAATAGTATAATAGATTTACAAATTCAGAATACCCAACAATCAGGGCAAATTGATGATTTGAATATTCAAAATGCGGATCAATCTGTTCAAATTGATGATTTGAATCAAAATGTTGCCAATACCAATGCGCAAGTGCAAACCAATACGGATGCTATTAACACTTTGCAAAATCAGAATATGGATCAAGAAAATCAAATTGGTGGTTTGAATATGCAACTTGGTGGTTTGAATATGCAGCTTGATGATTTGAATCAAAATGTTGCCAATACCAATGCGCAAGTGCAAACCAATACGGATGCTATTAACACTTTGCAAACTCAAAATGCGGATCAAACCATGCAAATTGATGGTTTGAATTCACAAGTGCAAACTAATACAGCTGATATTACCAATCTACAAACACAGCTTAGCAACGTACAATCCAATTTTGTTACAACTCCATCTAATTCTAATAATATTGCTAATACCAATACGGGCAACGTAGGTATTGGTACAGATATACCTTCCGCTAAATTAGATGTTGTGGGTAATATAAAAGCAACTAGCTTTATAAAATCAGGCGGTACTGCTACTCAATTTCTAAAAGCAGATGGTAGTGTAGATGGTAGTACTTATTTAACTTCCCTTTCTTCTGCAACGGGAACTTTGCCAATTGCTAATGGTGGTACAGGTTCTACCACCCAAAACTTTGTAGATTTAACTACAAATCAAACAATAGCGGGTACTAAGAGCTTTTCTTCTGATGCCGTAATTAATGGAGTTATTGTTGGAAGAGGCGGTGGTAACCAAAGTAACAATACAGCGGTTGGTGTTAATACTCTAGCAACAAATCAAATTTCTTCATATAATAATACAGCAGTAGGATTTACTACAATGCAATCTAATTTCGATGGAGTAGATAATACAGGCGTTGGAGCTGCAGTTCTCACTATGAATACTTCAGGAAGTGGAAACGTTGGGATAGGTTCTGTTGCATTAGGCTCAAACACTATAGGCGGAGAAAACAATGCTATAGGACATGGTGCACTTAACATGAACACCATTGGAAATGGCAACGTTGGAATTGGCAGTTCAGCAATGAATACGAATATTACCGGTAGTTACAACACTGCATTGGGATATAATACAGATGTAGCAACAGGTAACCTTAGCAACGCTTCTGCCATAGGTAGTGGTGCAATTGTGGCTGCAAGCAATACTATACAATTGGGTGATAACAATGTAACGAATGTAAATACTAGTGGTAGCTACACGGGTGGTTCTTTTGTAAAATCGGGTGGTACTGCTGCTCAGTTTTTGAAAGCAGATGGCAGTGTAGACAATAATGCGTATTTAACTTCCCTTTCTTCTGCAACGGGAACTTTGCCAATTGCTAATGGTGGTACAGGTTCTACCACCCAAAACTTTGTAGATTTAACTACAAATCAAACAATAGCGGGTACTAAGAGCTTT
>CAIRNC010000467.1 GCA_903879875.1 uncultured Bacteroidota bacterium | reverse complement strand
GCATCTTCTGGATTTTGGTATGGCAAAGCCAAAGGCATCAATTGTTCGTAACGAATACCAACTAAATCAGCACCTTTACATTCGGCAAGGATTTGGTAAGGAATGTTTTTATCGCCTTCTTTAAAATTTTTAAAATCAGTATCTTCTTTCGATTCAAAAAATCCTTTTCCAAATTGTTTGCCAACTAAGTTTTTAGCTAAAATGACATTGGTTGTTAAAAACGTATATTGATTAAACGTTTTTACTAAAACATAATCAATTTTTGGACCAACAGTCAATGCTGTATTCGAAGGTAAAGTCCAAGGTGTTGTCGTCCAAGCTAAAATATGAATATCGCCAAAACCTTTAAGAAAGCTTGGTAAAGTTTCGTTTAATGCTTTGAATTGCGCTACAACCGTAGTATCTGTAACATCGCGATAACTTCCCGGTTGGTTTACTTCGTGTGAAGACAAACCAGTCCCTGCTTTTGGAGAATAGGGTTGAATCGTATAGCCTTTGTACATTAAATCCTTGTTGTAAATTTGTTTCAAAAGCCACCAAACGGTTTCCATGTATTTGGATTTGTAGGTAATATAAGGGTCTTCCATATCAACCCAATAGCCCATTTTTTCAGTCAGATCGTTCCACACATCGGTGTAACGCATTACTGTTTTTTTACAAGCTTCATTATATTCTTCGATGGAAATGGTTTTTCCAATGTCTTCTTTAGTGATGCCTAAGGCAGCTTCTGTACCTAATTCTACAGGTAATCCGTGGGTGTCCCAACCTGCTTTTCGTTTTACTTGAAAGCCTTTTTGGGTTTTATATCTGCAAAAAATATCCTTAATAGCTCTTGCCATTACGTGATGTATACCTGGTAATCCATTGGCAGAAGGAGGTCCTTCAAAAAACACGAATGGAATATTGCCCTCTCGCGAAGTTACACTTTGTTCAAAAATGTTTGCTTCTTTCCAAAAAGCCAATACTTCTGATGCAACCGTTGGCAAATCAAGCCCTTTGTATTCCGTAAATTTTGTACTCATTTTATCCTTTTCTAAAATCAATTTGCGAAAGTATGAAATTTTAGAGTAAAAAGACAATAGGCAAAAGGCAAAAATGATGTGTTTGAATAATTTCTTGTACTTATTCTTATTTCGTTAGGAATCGTCACAAATTAGTCTGCTTTTTAGTGATGAAAATTGAAAAAAAAGTATAGAGAATCGCTATTTTACTTATCACTTTTCACTGAAAACAAAACAGATTGAAAAAAAGAAAGTATAATGCTGAATAAAAAGGCAGTAAAAAAGGAATGAACGGCAAATCCATCAACAATTCTGGCGCATAAAACAATGAGAATAGCATTGATAATAAGCAAAAATAATCCAAAAGTAAGCAGGGTAACCGGTAAGGTTAAAAGAATTAATATAGGTTTTACAAATACATTTAATACCGCTAAAACCATAGCTACCACAATTGAAGTAGTGAAATCGGCGACAGCTACGCCTGGTAAAAAATGCGAGATTATTAATACTAAAACAGCTGTTAACAAGATTTTTGCTACTACATTCATAATTTTTTGTTACAAAATTAAATAATAATTTAAGTTGTTCGGATTTTTATTTATATTTGTTTTATAATCTTTAAAATTTAAAAAATGAAAAAATCTTTACTTTTATCTGCGGCTTTAATGTTTAGCGGAATTATGACTGCTCAGTGGACTGCTCAAGCAACAGGGTTTGCTGATGCTAGCCGTGGGATTAACGAAATACGTATTGTAGATGCAAACACTGTTTGGGGATTAGCTTACGACGGTTCAGGTGCAGCCGCTACAGTGCAAGAATTCACTCGTACTACTGATGGAGGGACTACTTGGACACCTGGATTAATTGATGTTGGAGATACGACGTTAGAAATAAATAACATTTCTCCTGTAAACGCCACTACAGCTTGGGTTAGTGCAATTCTTGGTGCTAATGGAGGAGGAGTAATATTTAAAACAACTGATGGAGGAGCAACATGGAATCAACAAAATCCTAATGGCTATACATCTATTGCTGGCGGATCCTTTTTGAATTGGGTACATTTTTTTGATGCTAACAACGGATTGTCAACAGGAGATCCTATAAATAATGAATTTGAAGTATATAAAACAACAGATGGTGGAGATACATGGACATTAGTTCCTGCAGGAAATTTGCCAAACCCATCAACAGGAGAATGGGGTTACAATGGAGGGAATGTAGCTGCAGGTAATTCTTTTTGGTTCGTAACAAATAAAGGAAAAATCTATCGCACAACAGATATGGGTGCTACTTGGACCAAATTGAATGGGCCAACAGGACTTTCAGATTTTGGAGGTACTGCCATCAATGGAAGACTTTCTTTTAGTGACAATTTAAATGGCTGTATAGTTGGGACATTAGATTCTAGTGCTACTACAAAGTTTTGGACAACATCAAACGGAGGTCTTACATGGAGTACAGGTGTAACTTATACAGGTGGCTATAACAAATTGTTAGCTTATGTTCCTGGTACTAACACCATTGTTGCCTGTGGCCAAAGCGCTACGGCTCCTGCTGTACCAGGATCTGCTTTCAGTAGTGATAATGGTGCAACTTGGACACAATTAGATACGGGTGCTCAAAGAGGAGTTGTATCTTTTCTTGACGCTACTACTGGATGGTGTGGAGGTTTTAGTACTGATGCCACTACCGATGGTATTTTTAAATATACTGGACCAGCTTTAGGTACTACTGTATTTAATACAACAAAAAATCAAATCGTTGCCTCTCCAAATCCTACAAATGGTATGGTGAAATTAGTCGCGGCTACTTCAACCATAAATGATGTTGCTGTTTTTGATTTATTAGGAAAACAAGTTTTAACGGTAAAATACAATGCTTTAAATGAAGTAAATGTTGATTTATCTAATTTACAAACAGGAGCTTATTTATTAAAAGCCACTAATGCAGCGGGCAGTACAGATACTATCAAAATTATGAAAAACTAATTGCTAGTTTTTTAAAAACTAAAAGCCCTTTTCAGCAATGAAAAGGGCTTTTTTATGATTTATTATACCTTAAGAAAACCATTTACAATTTCAAAAAAAGCAACAGGATTTTCGGCATGAAGCCAATGGCCTACATCGGGAATTGTTATAATTTCTGCCTTTGGAAAATGATGCGTTATGGTTGAATAATCTTTATCTTTAATATAACTAGAATTACCTCCTCTTAAGAAAAGAGTAGGGTAGTTGTAGATGGCATTTTCATCAAGCGCGGTGCCAATTTGTTCTACTTTTTCATTGAAAACTTTCAGATTGAATCGAAAACCCAATTGTCCTGGAGTTACCCAATACAGGTTTTTCATTAAAAATTGTCGGGTGCTCGTTTCAGGAATGTATTTTATTAAAATAGTTTCTATGTCATTTCTTGAAGGTTGCACGGAAAAATCAACGGCATTCAAACCTTTTAGAATTTCTTGATGATGCGGGCGATAATATTTCGGTCCAATATCTACAACGACTATTTTATTTACTATTTCAGGAAAGGTAGTGGCAAAAAGCATGGCTATTTTTCCACCCATGGAATGACCTATCATATCAACGCTATCTAAATGATGGGCTTGACAATATTCGAGAACATCCTGAACCATTAAGACATAACTGAATTCTTCTGAATGGAAACTACGACCGTGGTTGCGCATGTCCAGCAAATGCACTTCAAAACCTTCTGAAGCAAATTGCGTTCCTAGCGTTTTCCAATTGTCAGACATTCCCATAAAACCATGTATAATAAGTAATGGTTTGCCGTTTCCTTCTATTTTTGAGTAAAGCATTTTGATTTTCTTGAAAATTATTTAAGTTTTTGTAAATACATATTCACTACATTATCCAAACCAAGATAAATAGCTTCGGAAATTAGTGCGTGACCGATGGAAACTTCTAGTAAATCGGGTATATTTTGTTTAAAAAATTGAATGTTATCCAAGCTCAAATCATGCCCTGCATTGATGCCTAATCCTAGTTT
>CAIRNC010000466.1 GCA_903879875.1 uncultured Bacteroidota bacterium | reverse complement strand
TTATATCCACTAAAAATATAAATTTGTCGTTATTATCATTATAAACTTGATTTAACTAAATTAAACTATTAAAATTAAAAAAAATGGCAAACGCAGCAACAGCAAAAAAAGAAGGTGGATTAATCGGAGGTAGTGCATTCTCTGGATTAGTAATCGTATTATGTATTTTTATCGGATGGTTATTGTGGAATTTCCTTATGGGAGCTGGAAGTAACTTTGAAGGGGGAGTAAATACAGGTCATCCACTACCAGGAAATTATTTGGCAATGGTTTATAAAGGCGGACCAATTGTACCTGTTTTAATGGGATTATTATTAATGGTTATTGTTTTCTCATTCGAGCGTTTCTTTGTAATTTCAAAAGCGGCTGGAACAGGAAATTTGGATAAATTTATGGCTAAAGTGCAAGGTAACGTAAACACTGGCGATATTGACGGTGCAATTGCAACTTGTGACACTCAAAAAGGTTCGGTTGCCAATGCAATCAAAGCAGCATTAATTAAATACCAAGAAGTTAAAAAAGAAGGTTTTGATAGTGAAACTGCAGCAGACAAAATTCATGCTGAAATCGAAGAAGCTACTTCATTAGAAATGCCAATGTTAGAAAAACACATGACTATTCTTTCTACACTTGTATCTTTAGGAACACTTGCAGGATTATTAGGAACGGTAACTGGTATGATTAAAGCGTTTGGTGCATTAGCATCTTCAGGTACTCCTGACCAAGCGATGTTAGCAAACGGTATTTCTGAAGCCTTGATTAATACAGCTACAGGAATTTCTACTTCAGCACTTGCAATTATCACTTACAACTTGTTTACTTCTAAAATTGACACTTTAACATATTCTATTGACGAAGCAGGTTCTACAATAGTGAACACATACAGACGTTTCAAAGGAAACGCAAAAAACTAAATTAATAATTTAAAGAAACCTGAATTATTCGATTTGAGGTTCTTTATATTTAAAAATTATATAAATGGCTAACGTAAAAATGTCCAAAAAAGCAGCGTCTATTGATATGACTGCTATGTGTGATGTGGCTTTCCTTTTGCTTACGTTCTTTATTCTAACCGCAACGGCCAAACAGCCAGAAGCCTTACCTGTTGACACACCAAATTCTACAGTACAAACTAAATTGCCTGAAACCGATTTGGCAATGATTACTGTAGGAAAAGGCAAAGTGTTTTTTGGAGTAAAAGGCACCGATGTTAGAAAACGTACGCTGGAGTTAGTTTCAGAAAGATTAAAAGTAAATTTTACAAAAGAAGAAATTGAAAAATTTAGTTTAATTGAAAATTTTGGTGTGCCAATCAATCAATTGAGAACCTTAATCTCATTGAATGCTACACAAAGAAACCAAAAAGATTTACAAATTGGAATTCCTCATGATTCTATTGATAACCAATTGGCAACGTGGATATTGTCGGCAAGAAATGCAAATGCCGAACTTCGTGAAAAACAATTGAACTTCGCTATCAAAGGCGATGCAAAAGAAGAATATCCTGACATTAAAAAAGTGATGGATATTTTACAAAAACAAGACGTAAACAAATTCAATTTGGTTACAGGTCTTAGAAGCGATAATTTTTAATGTATTTAAAATAAAAAGACATGGCAGAATTAAATACTGGCGACGGTGGTGGTGGCAAGGATAAAAAAGTAAGAAGTAAAAAGCAAAACTCTAAAGTTGACTTAACGGCAATGGTGGATTTGGCTTTCTTATTGATTACCTTCTTTATGCTAACCACTTCTTTGTCTAAGCCCCAATCTATGGATTTGGGAATGCCTAAAAACGATCCGAATGAAAAACCAATTCTTATTGCAGATGCAAGAACAATGACGGTTTTACTTGGGCCTGACAATAAATTAAAAATGTATATGGGTCAGTTTGTTTCTCCAATCGAAGCACCAAAAGATGTTACTTATGGCAAAGATGGAATTCGTATAGATATTCAAAAAAGATTGAAATCGGTTCCTATAGAAATGAACGATCCTAAAAAAGGATTGATAGTGCTAATCAAGGCAAGTAAAAAGTCTAATTATAAAAATCTAGTTGATATTTTAGACGAAATGGCAATTTCAAAAGTGCCCGTTTACGCAATTGTAGATATCACTAAAGAAGAAGATAATTTGTTTACAAAATAGGTTCAGACCTGTTTTAAAGCTAAATCAAAAATTATATGAAATTAGATATATTCAAAAAAAGTTGGTTGGACATGGTGTTCGAAGGCCGTAATAAAAATTATGGCGCTTACGAATTAAGAAAGGACAATTCCAAAACTAGCATGATAGCATTGGGAGTTGGAGGTTTGGTGTTTGCCACGCTATTAGCATTACCAATGATTGATTGGAGCAGTTTAGGGAAAAAAGAAGAGGAAAAGGTAACTATGGTGGACATGGCAAAATTAGCTCCACCTCCACCTCCAGATAAACCGCTTGTTCCACCTCCACCTCCACCTCCACCAGCTCCAAAAATTGACGAAGTGAAATTTGTTAAACCAAAAGTAGTTGACAAAAAGGACGTAGTTGAAGAAATAAAAACCATAGAGGAGTTAAAAGACAAAAACGTTGGCGCAAAAGACGTAAAGGGTCGTGATGATGGAAAAATTATTATAGATGAACCTTCTGGTGACGGCGACAAAGACAACAAAATAGTAGAAGATAACACTATTTACAATGCAGTTGAAGTTAAACCAGATTTCCCAGGTGGAATTGCTAAGTTTTATGCTTATGTAGGTAAAAACTTTAAAACTCCTGAAGACGAGGAAGTAAGCGGTAAAATCATCGTTTCTTTTGTAGTTGAAAAAGATGGAAGTTTAACTGATATAAAGATTATCCGAGATTTAGGATTTGGAACTGGGAAAGAAGCGAAAAGAGTACTTGAATCATCTCCAAGATGGAAACCAGGTATTCAAAATGGTCGCCCTGTAAGAGTGCTATACAATTTACCAATCAGTATTGTTAGTGGAGGGTAAAATGCACAACCAAGATAATACAAATGAAAGAGTACAGAAATCGCTTAAAGGGCGATTTCTTCTCGTTATAGGTATACTGTTTTTGTTGAATTATTTTGTTTTAGGAATGACTATCATTTTTTGGAAAATATTTCCAATATTAATGGATAGGCAATATCGAATAGCTTTTGGCGTTTTACTCATTGTGTATGCATTTATTCGATTTACACGCCTCATAAAAAGATAATATTCTAATATGTTTAAAAATTTAAAATTTTCAATAATAAAAATTATCATTGCCATTCTATTACTAGTTATGGCTTTTATGGCATGCAAAAAAGAAGATAATACCAAAAACAAAAAAGAAACAATTTTGGTAGGCAAAACTTCTATTTTGGTTGACGAAAGTATTTTTCCAATTGCAGATGATGAAGTTTCTGTTTTTGAAAGCCAATACGACGCTAAAATAAAATTAATTGCTAAACCTGAATCAGACGTTATTAACCGATTGATTTCTAATGAGGCACAAATTGCTATCCTATCAAGAAAACTGACAAAAGAAGAAGAAACAGTTTTTATTAACAAAAAAATAACGCCTAAAATAACAGCATTTGCTACGGATGCAGTAGTTTTGATAATCAATAAAGAAGCTAAAGATACTTTGGTTGATTTACAAGAAGTTATTTATTTATTGCAAGGAAAACCAAGCAAAATAAAAGGTTTGGTTTTTGAAAACCCAAACTCGAGCACTGTAAATTATATGAGTCATTTGGCTGGTGTGAAAAACGATAAAATAAAAGGCGTTTTCTCTTTAAATTCACACGAAGATGTCTTGAAATATATAACAGAAAATCCAGGTTTAATTGGAGTGGTTGGTTTAAATTCTATCGTACAACCAACTCCAAGTATGGAACTTTACAATGGCAAGTTTAAAGTAATGGCCGTGAAAAATGTTAAAAAGGATAAAGCCAATTTAAGATACTATAAACCCACTCAATCCAATCTAGCAGAAGGTTTATACCCGCTTTCAAGGGAATTATATCTGTTAAATTATCAAGGGGCAGATGGTTTAGGCATGGGATTTGCCTCATTTATTGCAGGAGAAATTGGACAACGGATAATTCTGAAATCAGGTTTATTACCAATTAGAATTCCTTCAAGAACAGTAACAATAAGAAAAGAAATTTTGAATACTAAATAATTATAAAGATGAACAAATTAAAAATTTTCAGCATAGCTTTATTGATTTATGGAGCAGGGGCTAATGCTCAGGATTTAGATCAAGCCAAAAAAGCAATTGACGCCGAACAATACGAAAAAGCCAAAGGTATTTTAAAAGGTTTATTAGTTTCTAAACCTGATTCAGGTAAAAATTTCTTTATCTTAGGGAATTTATATTTGACACAAAAGCTTACAGATTCAGCAACTATTTTCTATCAAAAAGGAATTCTTGCTAAAACAGAAGCCAATTTCAACTATATTGGAATGGGTCAAATTGATCTTGAAAATGGCAATCAAACAGCGGCAAATGCCAATTTTGATAAAGCAGTACTTTCTGTTCGAAGAAAAGATTTTGAAGAATTTTTATATATTGGTCGTGCCTACATGAATGCTACTCCACCAGATTATAAAAAAGCAATCGTCTTTTTAAATAAAGCCAAAGAGATTCAACCTTTAGATGCACAAGTCCAATTGTCTTTAGGAGATGCTTTATATGGTGATAAAAATGTAAATGATGCTTATTCAGCATATAGAAATTCATTTGATGCTGATAATTCTGTGCTAAGAGCAAAATTACAATTGGGTGTAATTACGAAGGGTTCTAAAGCTTTTACAGAAGCCAAAACGGCTTTTGATGATATTATTGCAACAAACCCAAGTTACGGTCCGGCTTATAGAGAATTGGCTGAAACGTTTTATCTAAGAGCGTTAAACGACAAAACAAAATATGCTGAATACAATAAAACTGCAATAGAGTATTATGAAAAATACATGTCTATGACCGACTATTCTTTGGATTCTCGTATGCGTCATGCTGACTTTTTGGTCTTAACAAAAGATTACAAATCGTTAGAAGCAGAAGCAAATGCCATGCAAAAATTAGACAAAGTAAACCCAAGGATTTTACGTTACTTAGGCTATTCTGCTTATGAAAATGGAAAACCAGATGCTGCAATTGTGGCGCTAAATGATTTCTTAACAAAAGGAAATGCAAAAATAATAGGTCGTGACTATCTTTATTTAGGATTAGCAAAAACCAAAAAAGCTTTGGTTTCTACAACAAATCCTGACGCAACAATTACGAATAAAGTAGATAAAACCTTGTTTGATTCTGGAGTAGCTGATTTGAAAAAAGGAGTAGAATTAGACCCAGCAATGGCAAACGAGCTGAATGAAATTGGAAAGAAATTTTTTGACATAAAACTGTACAAAGAAGCTGCTGCAATTTATGAAGTGGCAATCTCTAATCCTAATTCTAGAAATTTCAAATATGATAGTTTCTATTTGGGTTACGCGCTTTATTTTGAAAATGCCAACAAACCTGATGGTGAAAAAGTAGATATAATTGCAATTCAAAAAGGAAACGCAGCTTTTACCAACGTAATTACGCTTTCTCCAACGACACAAGACGCTTATATCTACAAAGCTCGTTTGAACAGTTTATTAGATAAAAATGACGCAGTGGCTCAAGACGAAATGGTTAAAAACTATGAAGATTACATCCGAATTGTGACTGAAAAAGGAGAGGCAGAAGTAGCAAAACCAGCTAATAAAACTAAATTTGTTGAAGCATATAATAACATTGGAATACACTATGTAAAAACAGATAAAGTAAAAGCAAAAGAAAATTTCGAAAAAGCTTTAGCACTTGATCCAACCAATGAAACCGCAATTAGCACTTTGAAAATGTTGAAATAAAATCATTTCTTGTGGGAATTGGATTATTCTACCAAAAAAAAAGAGGTAAGTTAATTTTGGTATGCCTATCTTTGTAAATGTAGAATTACTTATAAATGCAACTATTGAAAAATAAGTTGCATTTATAGGTTAATACAAAAAGGAAAATGTAATTTTATATAATAAAATTACATTTTAAAAACTTAGAATCCACAACATGTCATTCGCTTTTCCTATATTGATTGGACTTCTTGTTGCGCTACTTGCTATTACTCCACCTGGTTTAATAAATATGACAGCGGCAAAAATTAGTTTACAAGAAGGTAAAACACGAGCTTTGATTTTTGCCTTAGGTGCAACAATTGTGATTCTGATTCAAACATTTCTTGCTGTAATCTTCGCAAGATTTATAGATTTTAACCCTGAAATTGTTTTAGTACTTCGTGGAGTAGGCTTAGGTATATTTTTAGCACTAACATTCTATTTCTTTTGGACGTCCAAAAAATTTGAGCCAAAGAAAAATGAAATTAAATTACGAAGTAAAAAAAATCGCTTTTTTTTAGGAATGCTGCTATCTGCATTAAATTTTTTTCCTATCCCTTTTTATGTTTTTGTAAGTGTGTCGCTGGCTTCCTACAACTATTTTATTTTCCAAAAATTTTTTATTTATAGCTTTGTAATTGGTACAGGTCTTGGTTCCTATTTGGCTTTCTATTGTTATATCTCGTTTTTTAAAAAATTCGAAAACAAAGTTACTTTTATCATTAATAATATGAATTATATTATTGGTGCAATAACAGGTCTTGTATCTGTTTTGACGCTTATAAACATCATTAATACAATCTCCAATTAATGAACCCAACTTCAGATAATTTTTTCGAACGAGTTTACATTGTTGCTAGAAAAATTCCTTACGGAAAAGTAACTTCTTATGGAGCAATTGCCAAAGTTTTAGGCGCAGCGCGTTCTGCAAGGATGGTTGGATGGGCTATGAATGCTGCACATACTCTCGAAGATGTTCCTGCACATCGAGTAGTGAATAGAAACGGGTTACTTACTGGGAAACACCATTTCGATGGCACTAACCTCATGCAACAACTCTTAGAAAACGAAGGAATTCAAGTAAAAGACAATCAAATTGTCGATTTTAAAAAAGTGTTTTGGCAACCCGAAATGGAGCATCATTAATTTTACTCCCATTCAAGAAAAGGAGTTTGACTCAAATAAGCATTATAATAGCGATTGTCATTCGTAACTTCTTTGCCTAACCAAAATGGTTTTTCAAATAATTCCTCTTCTGAGGTCAATTCAATTTCGGCAATAATTAAACCGTTGTTATTTCCGTAAAATTCGTCAATTTCAAATACGTGTTTACCACTTTTTACTTCAAAACGTGTTTTCTCAATCGTGCCTTTTTCACACAATTGGAGCAACTGCTGCGCTTCGTCAACTGGAATTTCTTTTTCCCATTCAAAACGAGATAATCCACTTTCGTTTCCTTTGCCTTTTATGGTCAAAAAAGCCTTTTCTCCTTTGATTCTAACGCGTACCGTGCGTTCAGGATTTGTGTTCAAATAGCCTTGTGCAATAATGTTTTTTGCAAAAGCTTCGTCTTTAAAAGCATCCGAAGTAACAAGAAATTTTCTTTCTATTTCAATCATTTGAAAACAATTAATTTAGAAGCAAGATACTGAATTTTGAGTTTCAATTTGTATTTTTACAAAAAACAATTCCATTGTTCTTAACAAAGTTGGAATTAATTGAACACTAAAAAGTGAATTCTAAAATGTTTGACTTCAAAACAGATCGAAAAATTATCCATGTCGATATGGATGCTTTTTATGCATCTGTGGAACAATTAGACAATCCTTATCTCAAAGGAAAACCTGTTGCTGTTGGAGGAAATGAAATTCGAGGCGTCGTTTCTGCTGCAAGTTATGAGGCTCGTAAATTTGGAGTTCGAAGTGCAATTAGTGGGGTTTTGGCGAAAAAAAGATGTCCCGAATTGATTTTTGTACCTCCACGCTTTGACCGCTATAAAGAAATTTCAACAAAAATTCATAAAATCTTTAATGATTATACTGATTTGGTAGAACCGCTTTCTTTAGACGAAGCCTACCTTGATGTGACACACAATAAAAAAGGAAATCCTAGCGCCACTTTGGTAGCACAAGAAATTAGAAAACGCATTTTTCACGAAGTCGGTTTAACGGCTTCGGCTGGAATTTCGGTAAATAAATTCGTAGCCAAAATAGCCTCTGATTTTAACAAGCCCAACGGACAAAAAACGGTCACGCCCAATGAGGTTTTGCCTTTTCTAGAAGAGTTACCTATCCGAAAATTCTATGGTGTGGGCAAAGTAACTACTGAAAAAATGTACCAAATTGGCATATTTAGTGGCTTGGATCTAAAAAGTAAATCATTGGAATTTTTAGAAAAACATTTCGGAAAATCGGGCACTTTCTATTACAATGTGGTGCGAGGCATTCATGATAGTGAAGTGAAATCGAATCGAATTACCAAATCGGTGGCGGCGGAACATACCTTTGACGAAAATTTAACTTCTGAAATTTTTATGTTGGAACGTTTGGAACAAATTGCAACCGTTTTAGAAAAAAGATTAAAAAAGCATGCTATTGCTGGCAAAACAGTAACCCTAAAAATTAAATACAGCGATTTCACCCAACAAACCCGAAGTAAAACGTTGCCTTATTTCATTTCCGACAAAGCATTATTATTAGAAACGGCAAAAGAATTATTGTACCAAGAACGTATGAAAGATTCCGTTCGGTTACTCGGAATATCCTTAAATAATTTGAATACCGAAATCAAAAAAACCGTTGTTGTGCAATTGAAATTTGATTTTTAAGTTCCGTAAAAAACAACTATGAACAGAATTTTGACTTCATTTGATGCTTTAATGTTGTTTTGTAAAACTTATCTTTGCTTTCAGTTTTTAATTATCTTTAAATAAAATATGAAATACAACCTACTTCCAAATACTGATATCAAAGTAAGCAACATTTGTCTTGGAACAATGACTTTTGGTCAACAAAATACTGAATCTGAAGGACATTCTCAAATTGATTTTGCTTTAGATAAAGGCATCAACTTCTTGGATACTGCCGAAATGTATTCGATTCCACCTAAAAAAGAAACCTACGGAAGTACAGAAAAAGTGATTGGAACTTGGTTTAAAAAATCAGGTCGAAGAGACCAAGTAGTTTTAGCTACGAAAATTGCGGGTCCCAATCCTAATTTTGGTTATATGCGTGACAATGTCGATTTTTCTCCTGCAAGCATTCGCTTTGCGCTGGATCAAAGTTTAACCCGTTTACAATCCGATTATGTTGATTTGTATCAATTGCACTGGCCAGAGCGCAAATCAAATATGT
Source organism: uncultured Bacteroidota bacterium (assembly GCA_903879875.1). Classification (GTDB taxonomy): domain Bacteria; phylum Bacteroidota; class Bacteroidia; order Flavobacteriales; family Flavobacteriaceae; genus Flavobacterium. The sequence continues at coordinate 12,216 of CAIRNC010000466.1, read as the reverse complement.
TTGGGCAATTGGGATTCAAAATTCAAGAAGACGCTTGGCAAGACAACATGAAAGCGATTTTAGAATCCTTACAAGAATTAATTCAAGAAGGAAAAATCAGAGCTATTGGCGTTTCTAACGAAACACCATGGGGATTGATGCGATTTTTACAGGAAAGTAAAGCACATCATTTGCCAAAAATGAGTACAATTCAAAATCCCTATTCTTTATTAAATCGCAGTTTTGAAGTTGGTTTGTCCGAAGTGGCGCACCGAGAAAATGTAGGTTTACTGGCGTATTCTCCTCTAGCTTTTGGCGTTTTATCAGGAAAATTTTTAACAGGCGAAGCCCATCCAAACGCTAGAATCAATTTGTTTCCTCAATATGTGCGTTACAATTCCGTGCAAAGCAAATCGGCAACCGCCTTATATAATGCAATTGCAAAGGAAAACAAGTTGACTTTGGTGCAATTGGCTTTGGCTTTTATTCAACAACAAAAAATGGTTACCAGTACCATTATTGGCGCTACTTCTTTAACGCAATTGGAAGAAAATATTAATGCGTTTCAAACGGTATTGTCTGACGAAATCATGATGGCAATTGACAAAGTACAGCAAATTCATCCGAATCCTGCGCCTTAATCAGGGCTTTATCATTTGAACTTTTAATTAAAGGATTATCCTTGAAATAGATAAATATTAGAAATTTTCAAATTCTAATATTTTTTAATAAAAAAAAGCATGAAAAAACAATAAATTTACAACTTGCTTTCCAAACTCTCCCAACCGCCACCGTTTAGTACTTCAATACCATTATTTTTCAAAATAGATGCGGCTTGACTACTTCTCATTCCAGAACGACAACAAACAATTACTGGTTTGTATAATTTTTTAATCTCATCCGATTTTGCAGAAATTGTGTCAAGAGGAATGTTTTTAGACCCTTTAATGTGGCCTTCACGAAACTCTCCAACAGTTCTAACATCAATAATTACAGCACCTTTTGCCATTAATTCTTTTATACTCTCTGATTTGTTTCCAAAACCTAATAAATCGAAAATTCCCATATTATAATTAATTTAGAGTGCAAAAATAACCCAACAATTCTTCTTTTTTGGTAACAAAAGTTACTTGTGTTAAAGAAATGTATATATTTGGATTCAAATGAAACCATTAGACCGAAAATCCGAAATAATAAATGTAGCTGCAAAACTTTTCAAAGTAAAAGGCTACAGTGCTGTAACTATGAGAGATATGGCGCAAGCCATGGATATTAAAGCAGCCAGCTTATACAATCATATTAAATCAAAGCAAGAAATTTTGGTTTTGATAATTATTGAAATCGCCGAAGAATTTACACAAGTAATGGACGAAATTGTGCAATCAAATGCTCCAACAATTGTCAAATTAAAACGGATAATTCAACTTCATATTGACATTACACTAAGAAATCCTGAGGCTATGTCTTGTTTGAACAAAGATTGGATGCATTTGGCTGATGATGATTTGGCTTATTTTGTCAAAATGCGAGAAGACTATGAAACTAATTTTAGAATTATAATCAAAAAAGGAATTGAGGATGGTGAGTTAAAAAATCTAAACTTAGATATTGTTTTGTTTTCTATGCACGCCACACTTCGAAACTTGTTTTTGTGGTATGGAAAGAAAAAATCTTTTAGTCCAAAACTTATAAAAGAAACCATGACCGAAATTTTGTTGAATGGAATTGTTTAATTGATTGTTTTTGTTCTTAATTGTGTTCTTAAAAAGGTTGATTTTTATGAATTTCATTTTTTTCAATCGTTATAGTTAACAATTTCAAAATAATGTTTAAATTTGCATTGTAAACTAACATTTGTTAGTTTTGTCTAATAAATTGTTTTTATGTCAAAATTTCATAGCATTAAAGTCGCTGATATTTATAAAGAAACAAATGATTGTTCTGTAATTACATTCGATGTTCCTTCCGCATTGCAGTCGGAATTTCAATACAAACAAGGACAACATTTAACGCTAAGAACCAATATCAAAGGTAACGAAGTACGGCGTTCCTATTCGTTATGTTCTAGTCCGATAGAAAATAAATGGCAAGTAGCCGTTAAACAAATAAACGAAGGATTATTCTCTACATTTGTAAATGAACAATTAGCAATAGGCGACACATTGGATGTGATGCCTCCAAATGGAGCGTTCTTTACCGAAGTCAATCCTACAAAGGCAAAAAACTATATTGCATTTGCTGCCGGAAGTGGAATTACACCTATACTTTCTATTATTAAAACCCATTTAGCGTCTGAACCAAATAGCACTTTTAAATTGTTTTATTTGAATGGCACTGTAAAATCAATTATCTTTAAAGAAGAAATTGAGCAGTTGAAAAACGTGTATTTCAATCGTTTTGAAATCTTTTATTTCTTAACTAAAGAACACCGTTCTTCGGAATTGTTTAATGGAAGATTTACAAAAGAAAAAATCGAAGTATTGACAGATAAAATCATTGATATTCCATCTACAGATGATTGTTTTATCTGTGGTCCAGAAGATATGATATTCTTGTTGCGTGACGAATTAGTAAATGCTGGTTTATCTAAAGATAACATTCATTACGAATTGTTCACAACAGGACTTTCGGAAGCAGACAAACAAAGAATAAAAAACATCGTTGCTAAAAAAGTTGAAGGAACAGAAGTTACTATTATTGATGGCGGAAAAGAATTCCACTTTGTAATGGGGCAGGATTTCGACACCCTCTTGGATGGAGCTATTGCCGCTGGTGCTGATTTACCTTATGCTTGCAAAGGAGGCGTTTGTAGTACTTGCCGTTGTAAAGTTGTGGATGGTTCGGTTGAAATGAAATTAAATTATTCATTAGAAGAAGATGAATTAGCGAAAAATTATGTATTAAGTTGTCAAGCCGTTCCTACTTCTAAAAAAGTGGTAGTTGATTTCGGATTGTAAAATATAAACCTGAATTTAATAACAGAAAAAAGTTATGTCAGAAAAAGAAGTGAAAAATTTAGAAGAAATTTTCGAAGCACGAATTGCTCGCGACGAAAAAATTGAACCAAAAGAGTGGATGCCCGAAAAGTATCGCAAGACGCATATTCGTCAGATTTCACAACATGCGCATTCCGAAATTGTAGGAATGTTGCCTGAAGGAAATTGGATTACTCGTGCTCCGTCATTGCGAAGAAAAGTAGCCTTATTGGCTAAAATTCAAGACGAAGGTGGACATGGTTTGTATTTGTATAGTGCTGCGGAAACACTTGGAATTTCTCGTGAAGAACTGATTGATCAATTGCATTCAGGAGAAGCCAAGTATTCTAGTATTTTTAATTATCCTGCTGTTACATGGGCAGATATGGGTACAGTTGGCTGGTTGGTTGATGGTGCAGCAATTATGAATCAAGTAGCTTTGATGGGAACATCTTATGGACCTTATGCTCGTGCTATGGTTCGTATTTGTAAAGAAGAAAGTTTTCATCAACGTCAAGGTTATGAAATCCTTTTGACACTTTGTAATGGAACTCCTGAACAAAAAGAAATGGCACAAGATTCTATCAATCGTTGGTGGTGGCCATCTTTAATGATGTTTGGACCTCGTGATGCCGATTCTCCTAATACAGAGCAGTCTGTAAAATGGAAATTGAAACGGAAAACCAACGACGAATTGCGTCAAGCTTTCGTAGATCAAACGGTGCCACAAGCCAATATTTTAGGGTTAACAATTCCTGATTCCAAATTAAAATGGAACGAAGAAAGAAAACATTATGATTTTGGCGATATCGATTGGAACGAATTTTGGCAAGTTGTAAAAGGCCACGGTCCTTGCAACAAACAAAGAATCGATGCAAGAATAAAAGCACACGAAGACGGAAAATGGGTTCGTGATGCCGCAATGGCTTTCGCCGAAAAACAAGAAAATAAAGAAGTAAAACTAGCAATATAAATAGTCGATAGTCGCAGTTTACAGTATTCAGACTGCCAACTGCGACTGTGACTGAAAACTCAAATATTATGAAAAACTGGCCACTTTGGGAAGTATTTATAAGAAGTAAAAACGGATTAGAGCACCGTCATTGCGGTTCACTTCACGCAAGTGATGCAACAATGGCATTAGAAAATGCTCGCGATGTATACACACGTCGTATGGAAGGTGTTAGCATTTGGGTTGTACCATCAGCTCAAATCACAGCAACCAATCCTGAAAACAATGGAGAAACTTTTGAACCAGCAATGGACAAAGCATATCGACATCCTACGTTTTATGAATTGCCTGACGAATTAAAACATATGTAATTAGGTGTTAGGATTTGGGTATTAGGATTTAGGGAAATTTAAAAGCCCTAAAACCTACAACCTACAACCTACAACCTACAACCTACAACCTTAACAAAATGAACAATAATTTAATTCAATACATCTACGGAATTGCTGATAACTCATTGATTCTTGGTCAGCGTTTAGGAGAATTGTGTGGTCATGGACCAAGCATTGAAACCGATATCGCCTTAACAAATATTTCCCTTGATTTATTAGGGCAAACACGTAGTTATTTTCAATATGTAGCAAAATTGCAAGGTAATGGTGCTAATGAAGATACTGTGGCTTTCCTTAGATTGGAAAGAGAGTATAAAAACGTACTTTTAGTAGAACAACCGAATACTGATTTCGGATATTCTATTGCACGTCAATTTTTGTTTGATGTGTTTCATTTGGCATTATTAGAAGAATTGCAAAAAAGCAAAGATGAAATGTTGGCTGCAATTGCTAAAAAAAGCATAAAAGAAGTTCTTTATCACACGAGATTTTCTTCCGATTGGATTAAAAGATTAGGTGATGGAACTGAAGAAAGTCACAACAGAATCCAAACAGCCATCAATGATTTGTGGATTTTTACTGACGAATTATTCCATCAAACCGATGCTGATAAAGCTATGGTTGCAGAAGGCATAGGAGTTGATGTTACACTTATAAAAGTAAACTATTATAAAAAAGTAAGTAGCATTTTAGAAGAAGCTACATTGCAAACACCTTCAATTGAATATTTCCAAAAAGGAGGAAAACAAGGCGTTCATAGTGAGCACATGGGCTTTATTCTATCAGAATTGCAGTACATGCAACGCACGTATCCAAACATGACTTGGTAATATGACAACTTCATTATTGCCCATAGAAAAAGAACTTTTTGAAATTTTGGAGACGGTTTCCGACCCTGAAATTCCAGTACTTTCTATAGTCGAAATGGGGGTAGTTCGTTCAGCCAAACTAATAAACGGAATTGTTGAAGTAGAAATCACGCCAACTTACAGCGGTTGCCCAGCAATGGATGTCATTGGAGACGATATTAAAGCAGCATTCCAACAAAAAGGTTATGAAGCCAAAGTGGATTTAATTCTTTCACCGGCATGGACAACCGATTGGATTACATCAAAAGGCAGAATAGCATTAGAAAAATATGGAATTGCTTCTCCATTATCTGAATCAGCTGATAAAGAAGCGCTTCTAGGCAATAAAAAATTAGTGAAATGTCCGCAATGCGGCTCATTGAACACAAAATTAGTAAGTCAATTTGGTTCCACAGCGTGCAAAGCATTTTTCCAATGCGAAGATTGCTTAGAACCCTTCGACTACTTTAAATGTTTAAAATAACCTGCAAGGATTTCAAAATCTTGTAGGTTTCAATATAATAAAGTTAGCGAATTAATGGTGTAATAGTCTTTGTAACTCTGCGACTTTGCGAGAAACAAAACCTTAATAAACCTTAATTTCTTAATGGTTTAAAAATAAAATAAGGTATGAGCAATAATTCAATTGAATTAAAAATTGAAAGTGGCGTAGCATGGATTTCACTGAACAGACCCGAAGTTTTTAATAGTTTCAATCGTGAAATGGCTTTTCTGTTACAAGAAACTTTAGATAATTGTGAAAACGATATAAATGTCCGTGCAATAGTAATTACCGGAAACGAAAAAGCTTTTTGTGCTGGACAAGACCTAAAAGAAGTAACCGACCCAGAATTAAATCCGGGTTTCCGTAAAATATTGGAAGAACACTACAATCCAATCATCCAAAAAATAAGAACAATTGAAAAACCAATAATTGCAGCAGTAAACGGAGTAGCTGCTGGTGCAGGAGCGAATATTGCTTTGGCTTGTGATATAGTTGTAGCTTCTGAACACGCTAGTTTTATACAAGCGTTTAGTAAAATCGGATTAATACCGGATAGTGCTGGAACTTTCTTTTTACCTAGATTAATTGGTTTTCAAAAAGCAACTGCTTTAATGATGCTTGGAGACAAAGTGAACGCCGAAGAAGCACTTCAAATAGGTATGATATATAAAATTTATCCGACTTCTTTTTTTATTGATGAAGTAATGAATTTGGCAATAAATTTAGCCAACATGCCTACTAAAGCATTAGGTTTAACCAAAAGATTATTGAATCAATCAATGACCAATAATTTAGAACAACAATTGGCTTTGGAAAGTGATTTGCAAATTGAAGCTAGTTCTTCTAATGATTACAAAGAAGGAGTAACAGCATTCGTGGAAAAAAGAAAACCCGAATTTAAAGGAAATTAATATGAATGTTTCAATAATCGGTTCAGGAACCATGGGAAGTGGCATTGCACAAGTTGCTGCTACTTCAGGTTGTGCCGTAAAACTATTCGATTTGAATCAAGAAGCTATAACCAAAAGTAAAAAGGCTCTTGAAAACACATTAACTAAATTAGTCGAAAAAGAAAAAATCGATACCACTGAAAAATCCCGAATCCAAAACAATATTTCTTACGTCAACACATTAAAAGACTTATCCGATTCGGATTTAGTGATTGAAGCCATCGTAGAAAATCTCGAAGTCAAGCGAAAGGTGTTCTCGGAACTAGAAACCCTAGTCTCGGAAAATACGATACTCGCATCCAACACGTCATCTCTATCTATTGCTTCCATTGCAGCTTCTTGTCAAAAACCAGAACGCGTCATTGGAATTCACTTTTTTAATCCAGCGCCTTTGATGCAATTGGTTGAGGTGATTCCTGCAGTGCAAACTAGCGAAGAAGTGCTGCAAAAATCAGTGCAAATTATCTCCGATTGGAAGAAAGTAGTGGCTGTTGCCAAAGATACACCCGGGTTTATCGTAAACCGTGTGGCAAGACCTTTTTACAGCGAAAGTTTACGAATTTACGATGAAGGTGTAGCCGACTTCGCTACCATAGATTGGGCTTTAAAAACCATCGGTAATTTCAGAATGGGGCCTTTCGAATTAATGGATATGATTGGTCACGATGTAAATTATATAGTAACAGAAACCGTATTCACAGCATTTTATTTCGATCCAAAATTCAAACCATCATTCACACAAAAACGACTATTGGAAGCCGGATTTCTAGGAAGAAAATCAGGAAGAGGTTTTTATAATTACAGTCAAGAATTACCATTACCAACAGAAGATACTGTTTTAGCAAAATCAATCTTTGAAAGAGTGATTGTAATGCTCATTAATGAAGCAGCTGACACTTTATTTTTAAATATCGCATCAGCCAAAGACATAGATAGCGCCATGACCAAAGGAGTAAATTATCCAAAAGGATTATTGGCTTGGGCAGAGGAACTAGGAATTAATTGGTGTGTAGAAAAACTTGACGAATTATACAACGAATACCACGAAGACCGATATAGATGTAGTCCAATTTTAAGAAGAATAGCAAGAGAAGGTGGTAGTTTTTTAAATTAACGATTGAAGATTAACGATTTTTGATTTTAAAACGAGGAGTCAACAATCAAAAATCGTTAATCTTCAATCAAATAAATCATTATGGAAGGAACAAAAATACCATACAAAATGTTAAGTCAAGATGCTTACAGCCAATGGCTCGGCATCGAAATTCTCGAATGTGAAATCGGGCGGTGCAAAGTTGCTATGACGGTTCGCAAAGAGATGCTCAACAGTATGAACAAAGCTCATGGCGGAATAACCTATTCGTTAGCAGACACTGCTTTTGGTTTTGCAGCCAATACACATGGACGGTTTTCGGTTTCCATCGAAACCTCCATCAATCATATCGAAGCAGTAAATGAAGGTGATTACCTAACAGCTGAATCAGTTATTGAAAAAGTGAATAATAAATTAGGATTCAATATTATAGAAGTAAAACGAGGCGATGAGTTAGTAGCGCTTTTTAAAGGCGTTGTGTATCGTACTCAAAAGGAGTGGGAAGAATAAAATTAATGATTGAAGATTTTTGATTTATGAAGTTTAAACTAAAACCTACAACCTAATACCAAATACCTAAATGGAAGCATATATCATAGACGGCGTTCGAACGCCAATCGGAAGTTATCAAGGAACACTAGCATCGGTTCGTCCAGATGATTTAGGGGCTTTGGTAATTAAAAGCGTAGTAGCAAATAATCCAAATATTCCAACTGATGCTTACGACGATGTCATCATGGGTTGTGCTAATCAAGCGGGTGAAGACAATCGTAATGTAGCGAGAATGTCACTTTTATTAGCAGGATTGCCATACACGGTTCCTGGCGAAACGGTAAATCGTCTTTGCAGTTCAGGATTGTCAGCGATAATTCATGCAAATAGAGCGATAAAAGCAGGAGACGGACACGTGTTTATAGCTGGTGGAATCGAAAACATGACGCGTGGACCATTAGTAATTTCTAAACCATCATCGGCTTTTGGAACCGATTCTAAAATGTACGATTCGAGTTTCGGATGGCGTTTCATCAATCCAAAAATGCACGCTATGTTTGGAACGGATGCCATGGGAGAAACTGCTGAAAATTTAGTAGAAAAATACAACATCTCTCGTGAAGATCAAGATGCATTCGCTTTGCATAGTCAACAAAAAGCTACTGCTGCACAAGCTTCAGGGAGATTAGCTAAAGAAATTGTAACCGTAGAAATTCCGCAACGAAAAGGAGATGCTATTCAATTCTCTAAAGACGAATTTGTAAAACCAAGTACGTCCATGGAAGGGTTAGCTAAATTGCGACCAGCCTTTAAAAAAGACGGAAGCGTAACGGCAGGAAATGCCTCAGGATTAAACGATGGTGCGGCTGCAACCATTATTGCATCTGAAGAAGCCGTAAAAAAATATGGTTTGAAACCTTTAGCTCGAATAGTAAGTTCATCGGTAGTAGGAGTAGAACCAAGAATCATGGGAATTGGTCCGGTAGAAGCCACCAAAAAAGCATTAGAAAAAGCAGGCTTAACACTAGACCAAATCGATATTATTGAACTTAACGAAGCTTTCGCAGCACAAAGTATTGCTTGCATTCGTGAGTTGGGATTAAAAGACAACGATCCAAGAATTAATCCTAATGGAGGCGCTATTGCTATTGGGCATCCACTAGGAGTTACTGGTGCTCGAATTGTGTATTCGGCTGCATTGGAATTGCAACTAACAGGAAAACGATATGCGTTAATCACGATGTGTATTGGTGTTGGGCAAGGCTATGCGGCGATTATTGAAAGAGTTTAAAACATAGCGAACTTTGCGTAAAACTTTGCGCTCTTCGCGGTTAAAAAAAATAGATACTGAACTAAATTCAGCATACAATGACTAAAACACAACATTACGTACAAGGAAAATGGACGTCAGCAACTGGAGATGGGAAGCCGTCTTATGATGCTGTAACTGGCGAATTCATTGCGGAGACGTCGGTGGAAGGATTGGATATTCCGGCTATTTTGCACTATGGAAGAACTAAAGGTGGCGAGAAACTCCGCAAAATGACCTTCCAAGAACGTGGCAATATGATTAAAAGTTTGGCGATGTATTTGACCAAACGCAAAGAAGCGTTCTATGAAATCAGTTACAGAACGGGCGCAACACGTGTCGATTCGTGGATTGATATTGAAGGAGGTTTTGGAAATTTATATGCCAATGCATCGTTGCGAAAATTATTCCCAAACCAACCATACCATGTTGAAGGCGACCCGATTGATTTGTCGAAAGGCGGTCGTTTTATGGCGCATCATATTTTGGTTCCGAAAAAAGGAGTGGCGATTCACATCAATGCTTTTAATTTTCCAATATGGGGAATGTTAGAGAAATGTGCGGTCAACTGGATGGCAGGAATGCCAGCTGTGGTTTTACCAGCGCCTGTAACTGCTTATTTAACTGAAGCTGTAGTAAGAGAAATTATTGCCTCCAATATTTTGCCAGAAGGTGCTTTGCAATTGATTTGTGGTACTGCTAGAAATATATTTGATACGGTTGAAAGCCAAGATGTAATCACATTTACTGGTTCAGCTGCAACAGGACGATTGTTAAAATCGCATCCAAGATTAATTCAAGAATCAGTACCGTTTACAATGGAAGCCGATAGTTTAAATGCTTCTATTTTAGGCGAAGATGCGGTTCCAGGAACTCCAGAATTTGATTTATTCATCAATCAAGCTCGTAGTGAAATTACGGTAAAAGCGGGACAAAAATGTACGGCTATTCGTAGAATGATTGTTCCAGAAAAGCTGATGGATGACGTTCAAATGGCATTGGGAAAATCATTGGATAAAGTTTCTATTGGAGACCCAAGGTTGAAAGAAGTTCGTATGGGCGCATTGGTGAGTAAAGACCAAGTTGAGGTGTTGAAAGGACGCGTTACAGCATTATCCAAATCGGCCAAAATAGTATATGGTGATTTAGAAAAAATGACGCTGATTGGAGCTGATGATAAAGGGGCTTTTGTGAGTCCGCTTTTACTTCGTGAAGACCATCCGTTTACCAATTTAGCCGTTCACGAAACGGAAGCTTTTGGTCCGGTTTCAACCATAATGCCTTATGCAACTTTGGATGAAGCTATTGAACTAGCTCAAATGGGTAAAGGTTCGTTGGTATCATCAATCGTTACCAATTCGGATGCTATTGCCAAAGAATATGTAGTAAACGCAGCTTCGCATCACGGTAGAATTTTAGTGCTCAATCGTGAAAATGCCAAACAAAGTACGGGTCATGGTTCGCCATTGCCACAGTTAGTTCATGGTGGTCCGGGTCGTGCTGGTGGTGGAGAAGAAATGGGTGGTGTTCGTGGAATCAAACATTATATGCAACGTTGTGCCATTCAAGGTTCACCAACGACTTTGACTGAAATTACAGGCATTTACCAAGCGAATTCGGCTTACAAAGAAATCACGCAACATCCGTTTCAATACCATTGGGAAGACATTCAACCGGGAATGTCATTGCGCACTCATAATAGAACAGTTACGGATACTGATATTATCAATTTTGCCAACATCACTTGGGATCATTTTTATGCTCATACCGATATTACTTCGCTTGACGGAAGTATTTTCAAAAAGAGAACCGCTCACGGCTACTTCATTTTAGCAGCAGCAGCAGGTTTGTTCGTGTACCCAAATAAAGGTCCGGTTGCCGCAAATTACGGATTGGAAGAATGTCGTTTCCTTCGTCCAATATACCATAACGATACCGTTTATGTGCGTTTAACTTGTAAACAAAAAGTCGATAGAGATGTAGCATCAGCCGAACATCCAAGCGGCATTGTAAAATGGTTTGTAGAAGTTTTTGATACTAATGATGAATTGGTAGCTGTTGCTACTATTTTGACAATGGTTCAGAAAAAACAAGAAGTTTTTGTAGAAATGAACGATGAAAAAATAGCGGAATGCATCAATAAACTAACCGAAAATTCAAAACCAATTTGGGGAATTCTAACACCGCAACATTTGTTAGAACATTTGGAACAAGGATATCGCATTATGTCTGGAGAAATTCAGGATTTCGAAATCGCAACACCAGAAAAGATTTTGGATAAAGTGCATAATTCGTTATACAATTATGATAAATTTCCAATGGGAACCAAGTTTCCAACGATGAAAAAAGACGAATTAGAAGATTTAATTCATCCCGATTTTGAAACAGCTAAAGCCAATTTTTTTGAAGCAAGAGAGAATTATAAAACCTTTTTCAAGGAGAATCCAGAAGCCATAATGAAAAACATGGTTTTTGGAGAAATGAATAAATATGCTTCTTATCTATTAGAAAGAAAGCATTTGAATCATCATTTTGAACAGTTTGGATTAATATAATCAAATAGATATGCAATCGCCAATTCTTTTATACCAAACAACAGATGCCAACATAAACATTGAGGTAACTTTTCTTGATGAGAGTTTTTGGCTTACTCAAAAAGTTATGGCACAACTTTTTGGAGTTGAAAGTCATACAATTACTTATCATTTAAAAGAAATATTT
>CAIRNC010000465.1 GCA_903879875.1 uncultured Bacteroidota bacterium | reverse complement strand
GTTGGGTTTTTGTAATAATAATTGGTTACGTAATCAAAAATACCATCATTTTTTTGCAAAGCTTGTGCAATATTACTCAACTTTGTTTCTTCAATTTCAACATCGGGCAAAATACCTCCTCCATCATATACGGTTCGTCCGTTGCGTGTTTTAAAAGCCGTATAATTAGCTGCGTCTTTTCTCGTGGCTTTTCCGTCTTTGTCTTTGTGTGCATAATCTAACGCCTGTATACATCTTCCAGAAGGTGTGTAATAGCGCGAAATGGTAACTTTTACTTGCGTCCCATACGTTAAATCAATTGGTCTTTGTACCAATCCTTTTCCAAAACTTCGGCTACCAATAATCACTGCTCGATCTAAATCTTGTAAAGCGCCAGAAACTATTTCTGATGCAGAAGCACTTTTTCCATCTACTAAAACAACAAGTGGAATGTCCAAATCCATTGGGGCTTGTGTAGTTTTGAAAGCATTGTTTAGTTTTTCAACTTTAGATTTTGTGGTAACAATAATTTCGTCTTTCGGAAGGAAGAGATTGCAGATGTTTACTGCCTCGTTTACTAGTCCGCCAGGGTTGCCTCTTAAGTCTAAAACAATACGTTGTGCGCTGTCGTGTTTGAGTTGTTCTAGCGCTTCTTTTGTTTCTTTAAAGGCTTTTGCGTTAAATTGATTGAGAACGATATAACCTGTTTTTGCATCAATCATTCCAAAGAACGGAACGGCTTTAACTTCAATTTCGTCTAAAACCAGTTGTGTAGTGTTCACTTTTCCTTGGCGAATGTATTTGATTTCGATTTTAGTGTTTTTTGCACCTCTAACTAGTTGTGACGCGTCTTCTTTGTAATCAATCAAATCGGTTTCGCCAATTTTTAGAATTTCGTCGCCTGCTTTAAGGCCTGCTTTATCAGCCGGAAATCCTTTGTAAGGTTCTTTGATAATAAGTCTTCCTTCTTTTCTAGTAACTACGGCACCAATTCCAGTATATTCTCCTGTGCCATTGATTTTGAATTTCAAAACGTCTTGTTCATTGAAATAATGAGTATAAGGGTCCAAATCTTCCAACATGCTCTTGATGGCTTTGTCCATCATTTCACTTGGATTGGTTTGATCGACATAATTTCTATTAACTACTTTAAACAAGTCGGTAAAAATTTCTATTTGCTTTGCAATTTCAAAAAAATCATCTTTAAAACTGGAGCCAATGAAAAAAAGGCCGATAGCAACAGCGGGGATGATATATTTCTTTTTAAGTATTGGATACATATTTTGTAATTTGTTTTTTGTGTCTAGGGAACTAAAGTAGTATTTAATTTTTTAAAAATAAATTTAAATCCCATTTGTATTCATTTGATGTAAAAATTTCTCAAACAATTGAATCGTTTTGGTATTAATTTCGGCATACGTCAAGCGGTCTTTGGTTTGATAAAAAAACATAAAAGCATAAGGTTCTTTTAGTCCGTCTTGCAGTAAATGCTTGTTTAAGCGATAGGTTTCTCGTAATATTCTTTTGAAATAATTACGATCTACAGCATGCTTAAAATTGCGTTTTGATACCGAAACGCCCATTTTAATTTGTTGGTTTTTCGTCGCATCAATGCCGTAAGAACTTGGAGCATACACCAATCGTAAAGGATATTTAGACACCGATTTGCCTTCTGAAAAAAGCAAATCAATGGTTTTCTTGCTTTTTAGTTTTTCGTGTTTTGGATAGGTATAATCCATAATGATGACAGTTGTTTTTAACGATTCAAAGGGTAAATAACGGTGTAATTAGTCCCAACTGTAAACGTTATATACAAATTTCACATCGGCATAATTAATATAAAATTGTTTGCGATTATTTTGTTTTTTACGCGTAATAATCAATATGGTGCAAGCTCCTCCGCCATTGTCAGTACAATTCAGAGGCACGGTGTCGTCATCTTCGGTCGTAACATTTTTCCCATAAGTATCGATGGTAAACAATTGAAGTTCTTTCGACCCTACAATAACACGGTCTTTATTGCCGTCGAGAGTAATAACAACGGTTGATTCTTTAAACTCCGACCATTCGCCCCATTTTCCGTTAGCATCTTTCTCTGCGATACTATAACTAGTGGCTTTAAAACGATATACTTGGGCGGTTAAATTTTGTATAGAAAAACTAACTAGTAAACAGACAAGTAGGCTTTTTAAAATTTTCATAACATTGCATTTAATGAGAAAGCGAATTTACTAATTCTTATTCAGAAATCATCATGTTTTTTTTGAACCAAGATAGGTGTGCTTTATAGTAAAGGTGATTTTTGTCCTATAATTTGTAAAAAAGAAATTTACGCTTCTATTTCTGGTGTAAAAACATCTTCCTTTATGGCACGTTTCTTTTCAAATGTCAGCACCAATGCAGGTAAAACCAATAAGTTGGCAAACATAGCAAAAAGCAACGTACACGAAATCAATCCGCCTAAGGCTATCGTACCACTAAAACTGGATAACGTGAAAATAGCAAATCCAAAAATCAACACAATTGAAGTATAAAATGTACTAATTCCTGTTTCTCGCAAGGCACTGAAAACGGATTTTTTAATTTTTCCATTATTCTGAATTAAATCCAAACGGTATTTTGCCATAAATTGTATGGCGTTGTCAACCGAAATACCAAAAGCAATACTAAACACCAAAATAGTTGAAGGCTTAAGCGGAATGCCAAAATAACCCATTAATCCGGAAGTAATACATAATGGTAAAATGTTCGTGATTACTGACGCTAAAACCATTTTTACAGATCGAAACAAATAAGCCATTAAGCCTGCAATTAGAAAAATAGCGAATATTAACGATTCGATGAGGTTGTTGATTAAGTAGGTTGTGCCTTTTTGAAAAACCAAAGCTTTTCCAGTTAACGTAACTTGGTATCGGTCTTTTGGGAAAAGCACATCTATTTTCTGACGTAATTTTCCTTCTACTTTAGCCATTTCTTCGGTTCCTATATCTTTCATGAACGTGGTAATTCTAGCATATTGCCCCGTTGAATCGACATAACTCTTCATTAAATTATCTTTGGTGTTTTTGGTTGCATTTTTAGCATACGAAAGTATAAATGCTTGTTCTTGAGAAGTTGGCAACTGATAATATTCTGGATTTCCGTTATAATAGGCTTGCTTTGAATATTTGACCAAATTAACAATAGAAACGGGCTTAGAGAGCTCTGGGATTTGTCCAATAGTTTCTTGTAATTCGTCCATTTTTTTCATGGTGGACAATTTCATAACGCCTTTTTTATGCTTGGTGTCAATCATAATCTCCAAAGGCATTACACCATTGAATTCTTTTTCATAAAACAAAATATCTTTAAAGAAAGAAGCACTTTTTGGCATTTCGCCTATTAAACTGCCCGAAACCTTCATCTTAGAAACACCGATTACACTAAAAATTAAAAGTAAAATGTAAATGATATAAATGCTTTTTCTTTTATTTTTCACAATATATTCTACGCTGTCAAGTAAAGAAGAAATATAGGTTTTGCTCAGGTGGTACAAGTGCTTTTCTTTTGGAATAGACATAAAACTGTACATAATAGGCACCACCAAAAGTGTCAGAAGATAAACCGTAATTACATTGATTGACGTTACCAAACCAAATTCAAAAAGCAAGTCGTTGCCAGTAATCATGAATGTCGCAAAACCAGCAGCCGTTGTTAAATTGGTCATTAAAGTTGAAACGCCAATTTTAGAAATTACACGTTGTAAAGCCCTAGCTTGGTTTTTGTGAATCTTAATTTCTTGCTGGTATTTATTGATGAGGAAGATGCAATTGGTTATGCCAATTACAATAATTAACGGAGGAATAATTGCGGTTAATATGGTGATTTTGTAATGGAACAAACCTAACGTCCCAAACGACCACATCACCCCGAAAAGCAAAATACAGATAGAAATAAAAGTAGCACGAAATGATCTAAAAAAGAAAAAGAAAATCAAGGATGTTATCAGTAAAGCCGCACCAATGAACAATCCAATCTCACCTTTCATGTTTTCTGCATTTATGGTTCGAATGTAAGGCATGCCTGAAACACGTAAATCAATTCCTGTGGCTTTTTCAAATTTTTCAATTCTTGGCACAAGATTTTCAATGATGAACG
>CAIRNC010000464.1 GCA_903879875.1 uncultured Bacteroidota bacterium | reverse complement strand
TTTTAATTTAAATTTAAAACAAAATACTATGAGTGATCAAAACCAACAACAAGGCCAAATTAATATCGAATTAGACGAAGCAATAGCAGAAGGAATCTATTCAAACCTAGCAATTATAAATCATTCAGCATCTGAGTTTGTTGTAGATTTTGTATGTATTATGCCGGGAACTCCTAAAGCAAAAGTGAAATCAAGAATAGTTTTAACACCACAACACGCTAAAAGATTAGTTAAAGCTTTAGCAGAAAATGTGCATCGTTTTGAATTGGCTCATGGTGAAATTAAAGACACCGAACAACCTCAAATCCCTTTGAATTTTGGCCCAACGGGTCAAGCATAGAAGTTTTCAGTTCTATTTTATTAAAGCCTGTTTAAGAGATTAAGCAGGTTTTTTTTATGTAATGAGTTGAATAAGAAGAATTAAATGGTTAAATATAAAAAATACAGAAGTATAATAGAATTATGTTTTACTTTAATAATTTATTTAAAAGGATTTCGTTCTTGCCATTCTACTTTTGGCTCAAGATAACAAAAAAAGTGGCTAATAAATCTATTGATAATTGGATTGCAATGTTTGATAAACCCAAACATCTCATGTGGCTTAGCTCCTACTCCACTTTTGATTTCTAAGGCCGTTCTAGCGAAAATTATTTCATCAAAATCTTTATGGATGGAGTACAGAACCATGTCGTACAACATGTTTAAATACAACATTTTTTCTCTTTGAATACTTTCGTCATAGCCTAAAAAATAGGTATCCATAACCTTTCCATTTTTCACTAAGGTATTGAATCCTATTAGTTTATTATCGATGAAATAACCGTAGAATAAAAATTGGTCTTTCATTAGTCTTTTGAATGTACTAAAATGATTGCTTGCTAAAAAGAAAGTGTTAAAAGGAGCGTTTTTAGCCACATGAGAATACAAATCATTTATAGTGTCTTCATTATCTATGATTTCAGACAAGTTCAATTTTCTTTTTTCAATGTCAATAGCTTTTTTTCGAGCACGCTTATATTGGTCACGGTATTTTTTTGAAAGAGCATCAATATAATCCTGTTGTAATTTCCATTCTTTTGGAATGTCAAAAACCATATTGGGTTGTATCGAAAAAGAATAATAGCCCTTTAATTTTTCAGCTCTAAAGCGATTTACATCTTCGGCAGAAAAATCTTTAAAGTTGGTTAAATGTACCTTTATTCCTTGCTTTTTTAGCAAGAGTTTCAGTTCACTTGCTGTGTTTTCTATTAATTCGAAAATGGAATTATGAGCTACTTTATCTGAGAATAAAAAAGCATTTTGTCCCGTTAACATATTGTTGCCTATGATTAAAACATGGGAACAAATATTTTTCAGCATGAAGTTTCTAATGCTTGATTTCAGACATTTGTCTCTTTCTCCAAATGATGATAATTGATTAAGATTTAAGAATTGGGATAGCGATATTCCGACTAAGTTTTCTTCTTGAAAATAGCCTATAAAAAAACAACGCATATTATCCGGTGCTGATTTCTCTAAAATTTCAAGATAAGCAGTGCTTAAAAAAGCATTGTCAACAGCAAGAGTATCCCAATGCTCTGGAAGTTGTTTTGTGAAAGTGAATATTTTGATTGAAGTTTTCAAATAGCACTAATTTTAATTAAAAAATCGCCCCGCAAATGTAGGGCGATTGAATAATAAAAAAATGTTAAAAATTACTGCATTTGACAAATGATTGCGCCCATAATTGTGAAACAAACGGTCCAATATCCGGCTACAATCATCACGTATTTAAAACTTTTACTTTCATACATAGCATTAGTTGCAATTACAGGGAAAATAAGAAATAATCCAGTCATAAACCCATGCAAAGCACCGTGTTTAGCTGTTCTAAATGCAGTTCCATAGTCATTCATAAATGCAATAAAAGAAGGTTTTGCAAGCTTTGCATCTCCACCAATCATACCTAGTGCACCCGTTTGATGAACTACTAAAAAGCGTAAAATAAAGGCGATTAAAAACGCATATAAAATTGAAAGTCCAAATGTTAATGCCATATTAACCCCTTTGGTTTTCTCTTCGGTCATTCCTGTTTCACTCATCCATATTGTACCGAAAACCTTTGGGTTATACCAAATAAAACCTACTATTAAAGTTGATAATGCTGCTAATAAAATAGCTAGAAAATTGATTTCCATAATTTACATGTTAAGAATTAGTACTATAATTTTGATTTTATGTTAATTTTAATATTACGAAAATAGAAAAACTAAATCAATTTCAATGTAAATTATCATTTAAAAAATACAATTTCTGATTTTGACAATCCAATTTTACAATTTAATTTAATTTCCAAAATGTTGCCGATATTACATTTAAAGTTCAATAAAATTAGGGACTAAATAAAAATAATTGTTATTTTAAATCAAATTCATTTTTATATAATTGCAAAATTACTATATTTATGCAAAATTTATATATATGGAACTTTTATCTTGTCCAAAATGCCATAATAAACAAATCGTAAAAAGTGGTATTATTAATAGTAAACAAAGGTATTTGTGTAAAAAATGCAACTATTTTTTTACAGTAAATAAATTAGGCAAAAAGATAGACGATTACTATGTAACCAAGGCATTGCAATTGTATCTTGAAGGTCTAAGTTTTCGTGAAATTGAGCGTATAATTGGGGTTTCACACGTGACAGTGAGTAACTGGGTGAAAGAATACAAAATAAAAAAACCTTCACATGCAGATTATCATCCTACATATAAGATATTTAATCACTTAGAGCTTATAGAATACTTAAAAAACAAAGAATTATTGTCAGGTGCTGGTATGATAATTACTGAGCTCGGAGATAAGTTTATGCTTATAAAATGGGAGCGTTTTAAAGATTAACTATAGTGCTTTACAAAAATATATAGCATTATTTTTTTATTAAATTAAATAATAGAATTTGGCACCATTAATTGAAACCAATTTTATAACCAAAATTTTTAGAATTATGAAAAAACGTTACCTTATCCTTTTAGTTGGAATGATTTCCATAAAGGGATTTTCACAAACACCTGTTCCTGCAGTATCGGCAGCGCCAGAAAAAGAGTGGGATGTTAATCTTTATGGTTTTTTAAGAACCGATTATATTTTCGATACTCGAAAATCTTTATCAATCCGTGAAGACCAATTGAATTTATATCCACTTGATGTTGCGCCTGATGCCAATGGCAAAGACGTAAATGCAGTAAATCAATCTAATTTTTTATCCATTACTTCAAGAATGGGAGTAAAAGTGAAAGGCCCTAATGTTTGGGGTGCAAAAATGAGTGCTAGTTTAGAAGGTGACTTTTTTGGAAATTCGGAATCTGCAGCTTCAGGAAATTCAATAGGCCTTTTTAGACTTCGTCATGCCTATATCAATATGGATTGGAGCAAAACTACCCTTACCATGGGACAAACTTGGTATCCAACTTTTATTCCAGAATGTTTTCCTGGAGTTACTGATTTTAATACTGGAATTATGTTCAACCCTTTTGGTTGGGCAACTCAAGTAAAATTGAAACAAAATTTCACAAAAGAATTTTCAGGTGCATTGACCGCATATAAAGAAAGAGAATTTGCAGCACCTGGTCCAGGAACACAAAATTCAGCTTCAATAAATTCAGTTTTACCTTCTTTAAATTTGCTTTTTCAATATAAAGGCAAAAGTATTTTACTTGGTTTAGGAGGTGAATATAAGTCAATGCAACCATTAACTGTTAGTGCAACAAATTTAATTACTAGTGAAAAAGTAAACAGTTCTAGTGTGTTTGGTTTTGCAAAATATGCAAATGATGCCATTACAGTTAAAGCTTACGGAATTTCAGGCGGAAACTTAAATAATTTAGTTATGCTTGGTGGTTTTACTGGAACAACTGTAAATGGTATTCAGTCATACGACCCAACCAAAACGACTTCTTTTTGGGTTGATATTGCAAGCAACGGAAAAGCAATTGCTCCAGGTTTGTTTTTTGGAACCACCAAAAACGATGGTGCTAGTACAGCAGCTTCTACTTTAACTTCAATTTATATGAGAGGTTTGTCTGGATCAAGAGTTGTTGACAATGTTTGGAGAGCTTCAGCAAGAGTTGATTTCAAGAAAAATAAATTAAAAATTTCTCCGGAATTAGAATATACAGCTGCTACTTGGGGTGATGCTGATTTGTATGCTAAAGCAACAACTAACAAAACAGATGTAGCCAATTTTAGAGCAATGGTTTCATGTGTTTACTCTTTTTAATTCAATAACTTAAAAAATATAATTTTATGAGCAATAAATCAACAAAAGGAATTTGGAAAGTTATTTCTGCTTCCTCAATGGGAACCATGATTGAGTGGTACGATTTTTACATCTTCGGTAGTTTAGCCGTTGTAATTTCAACAAAATTCTTTCCTGCTGATAATCCAACAGCTGCATTTTTAGCCACATTAGCCACATTTGCTGTAGGATTCGTAGTGCGACCATTTGGAGCACTTTTCTTCGGAAGATTAGGCGATTTAATTGGAAGAAAATATACGTTCATGGTTACTTTACTTCTTATGGGTGGAGCCACGTTTTTAATCGGTTGTATTCCGAGTTATGAAACAATAGGGTTTATGGCACCCGTTTTAGTATTGATTTTAAGAATGCTTCAAGGATTAGCACTCGGAGGCGAATATGGTGGTGCGGCAACTTATGTAGCTGAACATGCTCCTGTAGGCCAACGTGGCTATTGGACTTCTTGGATTCAAACCACTGCAACGGTTGGATTATTTATTTCATTAATGGTTATTTTGGCCACAAGAAATATTCTTTCGCCAGAAGAATTTGACGCTTGGGGCTGGAGAGTACCGTTTTGGGTTTCGATAATCATGGTGGGTGTTTCTTATATGATTCGTAAAAACATGGACGAGTCTCCTGTTTTTGCTAAAGCAAAATCTGAAGGAAATACTAGTACAAATCCTTTAAAAGAGAGTTTTGGAAATCGTTATAATTTAAAATTTGTTCTATTGGCACTTTTTGGAGCAACAATGGGGCAAGGAGTAGTTTGGTACACAGGACAATTTTACGCAATGAGTTTCTTGAAGACGGTAATGTCCGTTGACTCTTCTCAAGTGGATGGGTTATTAGGTATTGCGTTAATATTAGGAACTCCATTCTTTATCTTTTTTGGTTGGCTAAGTGATAAAGTAGGTAGAAAATATATTATGATGGCGGGTATGCTTATTGCTGTATTAAGTTATAGATCAATTTACCGAAATATGTACCAACTTACAGATGTAAAAGCCATGAAAGAATCAGGCAATACTATGATTCCAGACAGTTGCAAAGTGATTGGTGGAAAAGTGGCTACTTTCAAAACAGAACCTGATAAGAAAGATCCAAGTATTAAAAACACTAGAGTTTTTGTTGATTTAAAATCAGATTCGTTATTTACTAGCGGTGCAAAATTTCATTATACCAAAACCGATACTTTATATTTAGCTAAAGAATTTGTTTATGATGCAAAGGCTAATGCTAAAAATGAGAATTGGATTAAATTTGATACCAAAGATAAAGATGGGGTTGTAGTTCACAATGTTGTTAAAGTTAAAAACGATCTTAAAAAAGGGGATGTTCCTGTAAAAGTGGATACGCTTCAAGCATTGGTTTTAAACCATTTTACAGATGGAGCTGCTAAAAACAAATCACATGTTGATGGAATAAGTACCAAAGCTAATGTAGCTGTTGTAAAAAATATTACCAATGAAACCCAATGGTACTTAATTTTCTGGGTATTTATTCAAGTGATTTTTGTAACCATGGTTTATGGTCCAATTGCCGCTTTCCTTGTTGAAATGTTCCCTGCAAAAATTAGATATACATCTATGTCATTGCCTTATCACATTGGAAACGGAATCTTTGGAGGGTTGCTTCCAGCTATTTCAACTTACTTTGTAACACATGCAAAAGATGCTCACCAAGCCGAGTTTTATCTCGAAGGACTTTGGTATCCGATTGTGATTACGACAGTCTGTTTCTTAGTCGGAATGTTCTACATAAAAAATAAAGATAAAAATACTCACGTTTAAAACATATAGCTATGAATCAGTTAAAAAGAGCATTAGGAATGGTATGGATAGCATTGGCAATAGCCGCAGCCTATTTTTGCATATTTCAATTTGGATTGCCAAAATTTCAATCAGGCAAACAAGACGATTTGGTTTTTGGAATAATTATACTTTTTGTACTTACGCCATTAATTGTTTTAGGATTAGGAACATTTGGATATTTTGCTTTAATGGGCGAATATGATGCTTCAAAACCACACAAACACAAACATTAATTATTAAATAAAAAGGCAATTTCTACAACATTTTAGTAGAAATTGCCTATTTTTATTTCGTTATGAAAAAGAGACACGAACAAAAGTTAGTTGTACTTTCAATGTTACTATTAGTAGCGTTGAATGTCCCATTATTGCTTTTGTTTGACAGCTCTAAACCCTTTTTAGGATTGCCAATTATATACATTTATATATTTTCGGCATGGCTTTTTTCAATTGGAATTTCGTTCATAATTATAAAAAAATATTATGAATAGTATCATTCTTTTATTGATTCTAGCGGTTTACGTTTCCATCCTTTTTTATATTGCCCATTGGGCTGAAAAAAGAAGCCATTCCAAATGGGTAAACAATCCCTATATTTATTCCCTTTCTTTAGCCGTATATTGTACTGCATGGACTTATTACGGAAGTATTGGTGTTGCAGCAAACTCAGGATTAAGTTACATTCCAATCTATTTGGGACCTATTATTATCATTCCAGCTTGGATGATTATTCTAAAAAAAATTATTCGAATTTCAAGGGTTAACAAAATTTCTAGCATTGCTGATTTTATTTCTTTGCGTTATGGAAATAGTCGCTTTCTAGGTGCTTTGGTTACTGTAATTTGTGTTTTTGGCATCTTGCCATACATATCGTTACAATTAAAATCCATTTCAGAAACCTTTCATATTGTAACAAAAACGCATTCCAGCTCCAATATTTTTACCGACACCACTACTTATGTTTGTTTGGCATTAGCATTATTTGCTTCCTACTACGGAACAAGATATGTAGATGCTTCCGAAAAAAGAAAAGGAATTGTTACTGCTGTAGCCATGGAATCGGTATTGAAATTGGTTTTCTTTTTGATTATAGGAGTCTATGTCACCTATTTTGTGTACGACGGTTTTGAAGATATTTATTCAAAAGCGGCAGTTCTAGATAATTTTGACAAAAAAAACACCATTGGCACTTTAACAAATGGTATCAATTGGTCTTTTTTATGTATATTATCAATGTTTGCTATTTTTCTATTACCTCGACAATTTCATACTTCAATTGTAGAAAACAATAAAGAATCTCATATCAAAACAGCCATTTGGCTTTTTCCATTGTATTTGTTATTATTTAATATTTTCGTGTTTCCAATTGCTTGGGGCGGCAACATCCTTTTTGAAGGAAAAGGGTTGAATTCGGACACTTATTCCTTATTAATTCCACAGTTTTTCAATAATAATTTGGTAACTGTAATTGTTTTTCTTGGCGGTTTTTCTGCAGCGATTTCAATGATTGTGGTTTCTTCTATTTCCCTATCAACTATGATAAGTAACAACCTATTAATTCCTTATGGATTTATAGGCGCTTTGCAAAATGAATCACAAGAAAAGAATAATAAACGAATTGTAAACAGTAGAAAAATTGGAATATTGTCACTAATTGTTTTGGCGTATGCCATCTACAGAATTTTTATTTTAGACTATTCATTGGTTTCAATTGGTTTGGTTTCCTTTGTTGTAATAGCCCAATTAGCACCTTCCTTTTTTGGTGCTTTGTTCTGGCGAAGAGGTTCAAAAAAAGGAGCAACAGTAGGAATAATCATAGGGTTTTTAATTTGCTTTTATACGCTTTTGGTTCCTTACGCTTTAGGTTTAACCAATTCAGCAAGTCATTTGCTACAAGAAGGTCCCTGGGGAATCGCTTTATTAAAACCATTTCAACTTTTTGGATTGGATTATCTCGACCCTATTCCACATGCTGTTTTTTGGAGTTTACTTTTTAATGGTATGAGTTATTTGGCTATTTCAGTGAGCTTTAAAGGCAATTATCGGGAACGAAATTACGCCGAAATGTTTGTTGATATTGATAAATATATCACCAATCACGAAGATGCTTTTGTATGGAAAGGAACGGCTTACGTGTCTGATATACAGAAAGTTTTACAGCGTTTTCTTGGGGAAGAACGTACCAAAAGAGCTTTGTCAATATTTAATTTGAAATACAATATCGACAAAGATGTTACAATGGCAGATGCCCGATTTATAAAATTTGCCGAAAATTTATTGACGGGTCATATTGGAACGGCATCGGCTAAAATTCTTATTGCCAGCGTAGTTAAGGAAGATAAAATTTCACTTCCAGAAGTGTTGAAAATCCTTGAAGAGTCAAAAGAAAACATCATTGTAAACAAAAAACTGACGGAAACTTCTAATGAATTAAAAAAAATATCCGAACAATTAAAACATGCAAATGCAGAATTGGTTAACAAAGACATTCAAAAAGATGAATTTTTGGATACCGTTACACACGAGTTACGAACTCCAATAACTGCCATTCGCGCCGCAAGTGAGATTTTACACGATGACGTTGATATCCCAGAAGA
Organism: uncultured Bacteroidota bacterium; assembly: GCA_903879875.1. Classification (GTDB taxonomy): domain Bacteria; phylum Bacteroidota; class Bacteroidia; order Flavobacteriales; family Flavobacteriaceae; genus Flavobacterium. The sequence continues at coordinate 2,759 of CAIRNC010000464.1, read as the reverse complement.
GTTAAGAAAACAATTTCTGCAAAATATTATCTCTGAATCCGATCGTTTGAACCGATTGATTGATAAAATTCTGGATTTAGAAAAATTTGAAACGGGCAAACAAAAAATTTATTTGTCTAAAAACAATTTGTCTAAAACCATTGAAAACACTTTGGATTCCTTAAAGCATTTGATAAATAACAAAAACATTACCGTTGAATTTAAAGGTATTTCTAATGATGTAAAAGCCTTTTATGACGAAGAAAGAATAATTCAAGTACTTCATAATTTGTTATCAAATGCTATTAAATTTTGTGCGCCAATTGATGGTAGAATTTCGATTTCGATTGATGAAAAAAAGGACGAAGTACAGGTGAAAATTCAAAATAACGGTAAAGGAATTAACAAAGACGATTTTGAAGCTATTTTTGATAAGTTCTATCAATCTCGAAATCAAAACGTAAAAAAACCAATCGGAAGCGGATTAGGATTAGCCATTTGCAAACAAATAATTGAACATCATAAAGGTAAAATTTGGGCAGAAAATACCAATGATAATGGAGCAGTTTTCACGTTCACTTTACCCAATTACAATACTACTGAAAATAGATAAAAAAATGAAAAAGATTTTAATCGTTGACGATGAGCCCAATATTGTGATGTCGCTGGAATATACTTTCAAAAAACAAAATTTTGAAGTGTTTATAGCTCGCGACGGACAAGAGGCCTTGGATATTCTGAAAATTCAACTTCCAGATATTATCATTCTTGACGTAATGATGCCCATGGTTGATGGATTTGCAACTTTAGAACATATTAAAAAAGAGGAGCGTTTGAAGCATTGTAAGGTGATTTTTCTATCTGCCAAAAACAAAGAGAAAGACATTGAAAAAGGACTTTCATTAGGCGCAAATTTATACGTATTAAAGCCTTTTTCAGTAAAAAAATTAGTGGAACAAGTCAACGAATTATTATAATTAAACAACACACAAAATAATGAATTACAAAGAATGGTACGACAAAAGTATCAATCAACCCGAACAATTTTGGTCTGAACAGGCCAATGCAATCGAGTGGTACGAAAAACCACAAAACATTTTATCAACCGATGATAAAGGATATCCGCTTTGGTATCCTGATGGAGCACTTAATGTTTGTTATCTTGCTTTAGACAAACACATTCAAGATGGGCATGGCGATAATATTGCTATTATTTACGATTCTCCAGTAACGCAAACGATAAAAAAATATACTTTTTCGGAAGTAAAAACGGAGGTTGCAAAACTCGCTGGAGGTATGCAATCTTTAGGATTAAAAAAAGGAGACACTGCCGTTATTTATATGCCTATGATTCCACAAGCGGCTTTTGCAATGTTGGCTTGTGCCCGAATTGGAGTGACACATTCCGTTGTTTTTGGTGGTTTTGCACCTCATGAATTAGCGATTAGAATTGATGATTGTAAGCCTAGAGCCATTATTACGGCTTCTTCAGGAATTGAAATTGACCGATTAATTGCCTACAAACCATTAGTAGATGAAGCTATTGAATTGGCTACTCATAAACCTAAAAAAGTAATTGTTTTCAATAGAAAATTAGGTGCTAGAGTTCCGTTTAAGAAATACGATGTTGACTATGATGCCTTAGTTTATGGTTCTGACGAAACGCCATGTGTTCCTGTAAACGCTTCGCATCCTCTTTATATTTTATATACTTCTGGAACTACAGGAAAGCCAAAAGGAATCGTTCGCGATACTGGTGGCTATGCTGTTGCACTTAAATTCTCTATGAATTACATTTATGGTGTTAAAGAAGATGAGGTTTTTTGGGCAGCTTCCGATGTGGGTTGGGTAGTAGGTCATAGTTTTATTGTTTACGGCCCGTTAATCAATAGAAATGCAACACTTATTTTTGAAGGAAAACCTATCAGAACACCCGATGCAAGTACTTTTTGGAGAATTATCGAGGAACATAATGTGAATGTCATGTTTACGGCTCCAACTGCTATTCGTGCCATTAAAAAAGAAGATCCGAATGGCGAATTCATAAAACAATATGATTTGAGTTCTTTGCGCACTCAATTTCTTGCGGGCGAACGTTGTGATGTGGCTACTTTAGAATGGTATTTGGCTCATATTCCTGTTCCGGCAATTGATCATTGGTGGCAAACAGAGTCGGGATGGCCAATGATTTCGAATATGATTGGACTAGAAGCCCCTACTATCAAACCAGGTTCGGCTGGAAAAGCAGTTTGTGGTTACGATATTAAAATTTTTGGTGAAAACGGCACAGAATTAAATGCCAATGAAGAAGGGTATGTGGTAATTAAACTACCTTTACCTCCAGGCACTTTGATGGATATTTGGAACGACAACCACCGATTCAATGCGGGTTATTTAAATAAATTTCCAGGTTATTATTTCTCTGGTGATGGCGGATATAAAGATGAAGAAAATTATATTTACATTACCGGAAGGGTTGATGATGTAATAAATGTAGCTGGGCACCGACTTTCTACTGCGGAAATGGAGGAAATAGTTGCAGCACATCATTCGGTTGCGGAGTGTGCCGTTATCGGAATCAATGACGATTTAAAAGGACAAACGCCATTAGCATTAGTGGTGGTAAAATCAGGAGATGTGATTGAACATTTTCAAATTGAACAAGAAATTGTTAAATTAGTACGCGAACAAATTGGAGCTGTAGCTTCTTTACGCAATGTGGTAATTGTACATCGTTTACCCAAAACACGTTCCGGAAAAATTCTTCGTAAATTAATGCG
>CAIRNC010000463.1 GCA_903879875.1 uncultured Bacteroidota bacterium | reverse complement strand
ACTACAGATTGCATTAAAATTATTGGCTAGTAAAGGAGAGGTTATTACAACACCATTTAGCTATGTTGCTACAACCTCAGCAATCTTTTGGGAAAGTTGCACTCCTGTTTTTGTTGATATTCACCCTGAATTTCTTACAATTGATGAATCTAAAATTGAAGCTGCAATAACGAATAAAACAACGACAATATTAGCTACACATGTATTTGGAAATCCTTGTAATGTTATAGAAATTGAAAATATTGCCAGAAAGTACAATTTAAAAGTAATATATGATGCTGCACATTGCTTTGGAGTTGAATATAACCAAAAATCAATCTTTGAATACGGTGATATAAGTACATGTAGTTTTCATGCTACTAAACTTTTTCATACGGGCGAAGGTGGTGCAATGTTCGCAAATGATATTGAATTGCAAAACAAAATGTACTACAGCCATAATTTTGGGCACAATGGGCCTTTGGATTTTTATGGATTAGGAATAAATGGTAAAATTTCTGAACTTCAAGCTGCCATGGGCTTAGCTGTTTTCCCTTATATTGAAATAATTTTAATGGAAAGGGAAAAAGTAGTGGATTTCTATAATAGGAATCTTAATTTCACAAAACTTAAAGGATTAAAAATTCGTCAAAACACAAAATGGAATTACAGTTATTACCCTGTTATTTTTGAAAGTGAAAAACAAATGCTAAATGTTCAAAAAAAATTAAATCAAAACCAGATATTTCCCCGACGATATTTTTACCCTTCTTTAAACACAATTGATTATGTTGGAGGTGAAAAAATGCCAATAAGTGAAGATATTGCTTCTAAAATCCTTTGCTTGCCATTATATGTTGGATTAAAGGAAAGTGATCTGTTAGAAATTTGTAATTTAATAAATCAAGAGTAATGTTAGTTATTGGAGCAAAAGGATTTGCAAAAGAAGTTTTAGAAATAGCAGAACAATTAAACAATATTGAAGGATTAGTTTTTTATGATGACGTAAATGTTGATATTGGCGACAGATTATATGGTAAATTCCCAATTTTAAAGTCGATAGAAGAAGCATCAAATTATTTCAATGAAATTGATAAACGTTTTTGCATAGGTATTGGTAATCCGGTTTTAAGAAAAACGGTTTGCGATAAATTTATTACTTTAGGAGGAAATCTTGTTTCGACAATAAGCCCAAAAGCAAATTTAGGTACTTATGAAGTAGAAATTGGAAATGGTTCAAACATACTTGATGGTGTTGTTTTTTCAAATAGTAGTAAAGTGGGGGTTGGGTGTATAGTTTATTATAACACTATAATTACTCATGATTGTATCATAGGTGATTTTGTTGAAATATCACCAAGTGTAACTGTATTAGGAAGATCACACATTGGTTCTTATTCACAAATTGGATCTAATGCTACAATATTGCCAGATATTACTATAGGGAGAAATGTAATTGTAGGAGCGGGTTCAGTAGTAACGAAAAACGTTCCTGATAATTCGGTTGTTGTTGGTATTCCAGCAAAAGTTATTAGAAAATTAGAGCCGTTAGCATTTTAATATGGATAATAGAATTAAAGTATGTGTTTGTATGATAACATACAATCACGAAAAATATATTGAACAAGCAATTAACGGGGTTTTAATGCAAGAATGTGATTTTGAAATAGAATTAATTATTTCAAATGATTGTTCGACAGATAAAACCAATGAAATAGTTCATAATATTTGTCAAAATCATCCCAAAGCGGCACTTATCAAATACCATTTTCAAAAAAAGAACATTGGAATGATGAATAATTTTGCATTCGCAATTAACCAATGTTCAGGTCAATATATTGCTTTGTGTGAAGGAGATGATTATTGGACTGATTCATTAAAATTAAAGAAACAGATTGATTTCATGGTTAGTAATCCTGAAATTTCTTTTACTTTTCACAGAGCCGAGATTTTACACAAAGATAAATTTCAATTAAATTATAGAAACAAGTTTTATATTGATAGAAAAACATTTGAAACTAAACACCTCTTTAGAAAAGCAGGTGCAAGATATTGTACAGCTTCATCAATTTTCAGAAAAGATGTCTTTGAAAATTTTCCAAATTGGATTTTAAAATGCCATGTGGCAGATTTTCCAATAGTTTTTCTAGCATTACAAAAAGGGAAAGTAGGCTATTTAGAAGACGTAATGTGTGTGTATAGATTAGAAAGTGAAGGCAGTTGGAGTTCCGTTAATCTAAAGCTTAAAAATAGAATAAAAAATATAAAAAGAATGGTTGATTTGAATATTATAATCAATAATGAAACAAAAGGTGAATTTAAAAACTATTTAAAATTAAATGTTTT
>CAIRNC010000462.1 GCA_903879875.1 uncultured Bacteroidota bacterium | reverse complement strand
ACAATCGCATCCTCGAAGTTGTAACCTTTCCATGGCATGAACGCTACTTTTAGGTTACGACCTAAAGCTAATTCTCCATTTTGAGTTGCATATCCTTCAGATAATACTTGTCCAAGAACCACTCTATCTCCTTTTCTTACGATAGGTTTCAAGTTGATACTTGTACTTTGATTTGTTTTTCTGAATTTGATTAAATTATACGTTTTCTCATCAGCATCAAAACTCACCATTCTTTCTTCTTCTGAACGGTCGTATTTAATTGTAATGATGTTAGCATCAACATACTCAACAGTACCTGGGCCTTCAGCATTAATTAATACTCTAGAATCTGATGCCACTTGACGCTCTAAACCTGTTCCAACAATAGGAGCTTCAGGACGTAACAATGGTACAGCCTGACGCATCATGTTAGATCCCATCAAAGCTCTATTCGCATCATCATGTTCCAAGAAAGGAATTAAGGAAGCTGAAATAGAAGCAATTTGATTTGGAGCAACGTCTGCATAATCAATTCTTGATGGCTCAACAACTGGAAAATCACCTTCTTCACGAGCAATAACTTTATCAGCAAGGATTTTTCCTTTAGCATCAATAGCAATATTAGCTTGTGAAATTAATTTTCCTTCTTCTTCTTCAGCACTTAAATATACTGGAGTAGAATGTAAGTCAATAACACCATTGGTTACTTTACGGTAAGGTGTTTCGATGAAACCCATTCCGTTTACTTTTGCATAAACTCCAAGTGAAGATATCAAACCAATGTTTGGCCCCTCAGGAGTTTCAATTGGACAAAGTCTTCCGTAGTGTGTATAGTGAACGTCACGTACTTCGAAACCTGCTCTTTCACGAGAAAGTCCACCTGGTCCAAGTGCTGATAATCTTCTTTTGTGTGTGATCTCAGCTAATGGATTGGTTTGATCCATAAATTGAGACAACTGGTTTGTTCCAAAGAAAGAGTTGATTACTGATGATAATGTTTTAGCATTAATCAAATCAATAGGTGTAAACACCTCGTTATCTCTAACGTTCATTCTTTCTCTAATAGTTCTAGCCATACGAGCCAAACCAACACCAAATTGTTGAGACAATTGTTCTCCAACAGTTTTAACACGACGGTTTGATAAGTGATCAATATCATCAATCTCTGCTTTAGAGTTGATCAATTCAATCAAATATTTTACGATGGTAATGATATCTTCTTTGGTCAAAACTTGCTTTTCCATTGGAGTATCTAAACCTAATTTTTTATTTATTCTATAACGACCTACATCACCAAGATTATAACGTTGGTCAGAGAAGAATAATTTATCTATAATGCCACGAGCAGTTTCTTCATCAGGCGGTTCTGCGTTACGCAATTGTCTGTAGATATGCTCAACAGCTTCTTTTTCAGAATTGGTTGGATCTTTTTGTAGCGTATTATGAATGATAGCATAATCTCCTTGATTAGCATCTTCTTTATGCAACAAAATAGATTTAACGTTAGCATCTAAGATTTCTTCCACATTATCTTTATCGATAATAGTATCTCTATCTAAAATGATTTCATTACGTTCAATAGAAACTACTTCACCTGTGTCTTCGTCAACGAAATCCTCGTGCCAAGTGTTCAATACACGAGCAGCTAGTTTTCTACCGATATATTTTTTAAGACTGGTTTTAGAAACTTTAATTTCCTCAGCAAGATCAAATATTTCAAGAATATCTTTATCACTTTGAAAACCAATTGCTCTAAAAAGAGTAGTAACAGGTAATTTTTTCTTTCTATCGATATAAGCATACATTACGCTATTAATATCTGTAGAAAATTCTATCCAAGAACCTTTAAAAGGAATTACTCTGGCAGAATATAATTTAGTTCCATTAGCATGGAAGGATTGTCCAAAGAAAACACCAGGAGAACGGTGCAATTGCGAAACAACAACGCGTTCAGCGCCATTGATAACAAAAGTACCACTTGGTGTCATATATGGAATTGTACCCAAATATACATCTTGAACAATAGTTTCAAAATCTTCGTGTTCTGGGTCGGTACAATATAGCTTAAGCCTAGCTTTTAAAGGCACACTATATGTTAAGCCTCTTTCTATACATTCTTGAATTGTGTAACGTGGTGGATCTACAAAATAATCAAGGAATTCCAATACAAAATTATTTCTTGTATCAGTAATTGGAAAATTTTCCATGAAGGTATTGTAAAGTCCTTCGTTGCCTCTTTCGTCAGATTTTGTTTCTAATTGAAAAAAATCTTTAAATGACTTAACCTGAATGTCCAAGAAATCTGGATAATCAGGAATATTTTTAGTAGAGGCAAAATTTAATCTTTCGGTCTGATTTGTTATCATCAATGGACAAAATTTTGATTAAAAAAAAGTAATTTTTTGTGTAAAACACTGTTTAATTTATAAAACAATCTATACTTTCTTTTTTAATCAATACCTCTTTAAAAATAAAACTAAAGTGTTAACTCTAATTCTATTTTCTTTCATCGTATTGATATAAAAACACTTTGGTATTTTAAACTATTTTATATTAAAAACTTAATATAATTTTATTATACGAAAAATGGTTTAGGTCTTTGGATGACTATCCAAGACCTAAACCTAGTTTCAAAACTGAGTAAAACTATTTAAGTTCAACTACAGCTCCAGCTTCTTCTAAAGCTTTTTTCAAGCCTTCTGCTTCTTCTTTAGTAATACCTTCTTTAACAGCACTTGGAGCGCTATCTACTACTTCTTTAGCTTCTTTAAGACCTAAACCTGTAAGTTCTTTTACTAATTTCACAACAGCTAATTTAGAAGCACCAGCTTCTTTTAACATAACTGTAAATTCAGTTTGTACTTCTTCGGCAGCAGCATCTCCACCACCAGCAGCAACTACTACAGCTGCAGCAGCTGGTTCGATACCATAATCATCTTTTAATATTGTTGCTAATTCATTAACTTCTTTTACTGTTAAGTTAACTAATTGTTCTGCGAATTGTTTCAAATCTGCCATTTTTTCTATCGTTTTAAAATGATTTGTAAAATATAATTTATTTATTGTGCGCGTTTTAATGCACTTAATTCAAACTAAAAATTAGTTTAATTAAGCAACCTCTTCTGATTTGAATTGGTTTTGAAGAGCAGAAATAACTCTTTGGGCTGGTGATTGAAGTAATCCAATGATTTCGCCGATAAGTTCTTCTTTTGATTTAATAGTTGCTAAAGCATCTAATTGATCATCTCCAATGTAAATTTCCGAATTGATATAAGCCCCTTTTAAAATTGGCTTAGCATTCTTTTTACGGAAATCTTTAATTATTTTTCCAGGTGCGTTAGCCACATCTGCAATAAAAATAGCACTATTACCTGTCAATACAGAAGGTAAATCACCATAATCATTAGCTGAAGCTTCCATTGCTTTTGCAAGCAAAGTATTCTTAACTACCTCTAATTTTATACCTGCTTTAAAGCAAGCTCTTCTTAAGTTTGAAGTTGTTTCTGCGTTTAGTCCAGAAATATCAGATACATAAATAATATTTGTACCAGCTAACTGTGCAGTTAAATCTTCAATCGCAATTGATTTTTCTTCTCTAGTCATACTAAAAATTTTTAACTACCAATTATACTGCTTTAGGGTCCAATGCAATTGCAGGACTCATTGTGCTAGTTAGGTAAATACTTTTGATGTAAGTTCCTTTAGCCGCAGTTGGTTTAAGTTTGATTAATGTTTGAATAATTTCGTGAGCGTTATCTACAATTTTATCAGCATCGAAAGAAATTCTTCCAATTCCTGCATGTATGATACCAGTTTTGTCAACTTTAAAGTCAATTTTACCAGCTTTAACTTCTAGAACTGCTTTTGCAACATCCATAGTTACAGTACCAGTTTTAGGGTTTGGCATTAAACCTCTAGGTCCTAAAATACGACCTAATGGACCTAATTTACCCATTACGCTTGGCATAGTGATGATAACATCAACATCTGTCCAACCGTCTTTAATTTTTTGTAAATAATCATCAAGACCAACATAGTCAGCACCTGCTTCTTTAGCTTCCGCTTCTTTATCAGGAGTAACCAATGCTAATACTTTTACATCTTTACCAGTACCGTGTGGTAATGTTACAACACCTCTTACCATTTGATTCGCTTTTCTTGGATCTACACCCAAACGAACTGCGATATCAACAGACTCATCAAATTTTGCAGAAGCAACTACTTTAATCAATGCCGCAGCATCTTTTAAAGAGTAAAGTTTGTTCTTTTCAATTTTTGAAGCAGCTTCTTTTTGTTTTTTTGTCAATTTTGCCATGTCTTACGCTTGTTTTAGAGGAGATTCTCCTGATATTGTTATACCCATAGACCTAGCCGTTCCTGCGATCATGCTCATAGCAGATTCGATAGTGAACGAATTTAAATCAACCATTTTGTCCTCTGCGATTGCTCTAATCACGTCCCAAGTAACGCTAGCTACTTTTTTACGATTAGGCTCTCCTGAACCAGACTTTAGCTTTGCAGCATCCATTAATTGAATAGCAGCAGGTGGTGTTTTTACAACAAACTCGAAAGATTTGTCTTTATACACTGTAATTTGCACTGGGCAAACTTTGCCGGCTTTATCTTGGGTTCTAGCATTAAATTGCTTACAGAACTCCATGATATTAACACCAGCAGCACCTAAAGCAGGTCCAACCGGTGGCGATGGATTCGCGGCACCTCCCTTAACTTGTAGTTTAACTACTTTACTAATCTCTTTAGCCATTTTTTTTAAATTTAACACATCATCATTGGAAGCGATTGATGTGGTTTATTATAGATGTAACAAAAATTATACTTTTTCAACTTGCATAAAACTCAATTCTAATGGTGTTTTTCTTCCGAAAATTTTCACCATAACTTCAAGTTTACGCTTTTCTTCATTAATTTTTTCAACAGTTCCGTTAAATCCGTTGAAAGGACCATCAATAACTTTGATTGTTTCTCCTAAATTAAATGGAATAGCTTGAGAATCTACTTTAACAGATAATTCATCCACTTTTCCTAGCATTCTATTCACTTCTGAAAGTCGTAACGGCACAGGGTCTCCACCTTTCACTTCTCCAAGAAAGCCAATTACGCCTGATATTGATTTAATAATATGAGGTATTTCACCAGCTAGATTAGCTTCAATCATGACATATCCAGAAAAATAAACTTTATCTTTAACGATTTTTTTTCCGTCTTTCACAGTAACTACTTTTTCAGTAGGCACTAATACTTGAGAAATATAATCACCCATACCTAATCTATTGATTTCGGTTTCGATATAAGCTTTTACTTTATTTTCCTGTCCGCTAACCGCTCTAACAACGTACCATTTTTTTACAATATTGTCTGTCATTATAAAAATATTAAGCTTTTATCCAAGTAAAAAAACCTTCCAAAGACTTTGCAAAAATTTCATCTACACCCCATGTTGAGAGTGCAAATACGACAGAAAAAACAGCAACTACAATTGTTAAACGTTGTACTTCTGCCCATTCTGGCCAAGTAACGTTTGTTTTTAATTCTTCAAACGCTTCTGATATATAATTTACAACTTTCATTATAATTTTTGTTTAAGTGGCACGGGCGGAGGGATTCGAACCCCCATCAACGGTTTTGGAGACCGCTATTCTACCCTTGAACTACGCCCGTATTAAAAACCAGTGTCATTAAATTAACGACACTGGCTTTACTAATTATTTATAAATTAACCTACTATTTCAGTTACTTGTCCAGCACCTACTGTTCTACCACCTTCACGGATAGCGAAACGTAAACCAACGCTCATTGCGATTGGGCTTAACAAAGCAACATTAATAGTTAAGTTGTCTCCTGGCATAACCATCTCAACACCTTCTGGTAAAGTAATAACTCCTGTAACGTCAGTTGTACGTACGTAGAACTGTGGACGGTAGTTATTATGGAATGGAGTGTGACGTCCACCTTCTTCTTTTTTCAAGATATACACCTCAGCTTTGAAAGTAGCGTGTGGTTTTACTGATCCTGGTTTAATGATAACCATTCCTCTTTTGATAGATTCTTTATCAACACCTCTTAACAATAAACCAACGTTATCTCCAGCTTCTCCTCTATCAAGGATTTTGCGGAACATCTCAACTCCTGTAATAGTAGAAGTTAATTTTTCAGCTCCCATACCAATGATTTCAACTGGATCTCCTGTGTTTGCAATACCTGTTTCGATACGACCTGTAGCAACAGTTCCACGACCAGTAATTGTAAATACATCTTCAACAGGCATCAAAAATGGTTTTGCTGTATCACGAACTGGTTCTTCAATCCATGAATCACAAGCTTCCATTAATTCAATGATTTTTGGTACCCAAGCAGCATCATTATTTAATCCTCCAAGAGCAGAACCTTGAATTACTGGACAATTATCTCCATCGTACTCATAGAAATTCAATAAATCTCTAATTTCCATTTCAACAAGTTCTAATAACTCAGCATCATCAACCATATCCACTTTGTTCATGAATACTACCATTCTAGGAATACCTACTTGGCGACCTAAAAGGATGTGCTCACGTGTTTGTGGCATTGGTCCGTCAGTTGCAGCTACAACAAGGATAGCACCGTCCATTTGAGCAGCACCAGTAACCATGTTTTTTACGTAATCCGCGTGACCTGGACAGTCAACGTGAGCGTAATGACGATTAGCTGTTTCATACTCAACGTGAGATGTATTAATTGTAATACCTCTTTCTTTTTCTTCAGGAGCATTATCAATTTGGTCAAACGATTTCGCTTGACAGTAACCAGCATCAGATAACACTTTAGTTATTGCTGCAGTTAAAGTTGTTTTTCCGTGATCCACGTGTCCGATTGTCCCAATATTTAAATGGGGCTTGTTACGGTTAAAGGTTTCTTTTGCCATTTTACTTAATTTTTAATCTTAGTTATATAATATATTAGTGTTCAAATTTTCAATATTATTGAGCCAACTACGGGAATTGAACCCGTGACCTCTTCCTTACCAAGGAAGCACTCTACCCCTGAGCTAAGTCGGCAGAGAAATTTTAGTTTCAGGCTTAACGTTTCAAGTTTATTAAACATGAAACTCGAAACTTTAAAACTTCATTTTGTGGGGAGAGCAGGATTCGAACCTGCGAAGTTCACACAGCAGATTTACAGTCTGCCCTCGTTGGCCGCTTGAGTATCTCCCCCTTTTTAAATTTCAGATTTTAGATTGAGGATTAACGATTTTTGATTTAAAAGCTGTTATTTCTCAAACAATCTAACAAATTCAACAAATACAGCGAAATTAATACTTCAAACACTCTGAAATCTAATATCGTTAATCTAAAATCTTATATCTATTGAGCCGGTGGAGGGACTCGAACCCACGACCTGCTGATTACAAATCAGCTGCTCTAGCCAACTGAGCTACACTGGCAATTTCAATAAAAAAAGTCCGCTATTTCTAACGGACTGCAAATGTATATCTTTTTGTTTTTTAATCAAAACATTTTCGATAAAAAATTTATATTAAATATGCGTATTGATTTTTTCCTTTCTTTTTAGCAACAATCGCTCTAATGATTCTGCTGATTGCTCTACTGCTTCTTCAAAAGTTTTACATTGTTTCTTTACCATAAATTCATCCCCAGGGACTTGAATTTTCACTTCGACAATTTTATTTTCTTTGTCGCTTGTTTTTTCTACTTTCAAATAAACGTCCGAAGAAACTACTTTGTCATAATACTTTTCTAGTTTTCCTATTCTTTCTTGAACAAAATCTACTAGTTTTCCGTCAACGGTAAAATTAACTGCGTTCACATTTACCTTCATAATCAATTTTTTTTATTGGTTAAACATTTTTATTCTTGGTTTTGATTTCTAGGATGAGCGGCTCCGTATACTTTTTTAAGTTCTGCTAAACTATTGTGTGTATAAATTTGTGTCGACGCCAAACTAGAATGTCCTAATAATTCTTTCACTGAATTCAAATCGGCTCCATTGTTAAGTAAGTGAGTAGCAAATGTATGTCTTAGAATATGCGGACTCTTTTTTACCTTCTCGGAGACATTACTAAAGTAGTCATTTATTAAACGATATACAAGCGAATCGTTCATTAAATTCCCCTTTTTAGTCAAGAATAAATAATCAAAATCTTTAATTTGCTCTAAATAAGCCCGTTCTGTTAGATAAAATTGCATTTGTTGTGAAACAATTGGCAAAATCGGTAGGATTCTTTCTTTGTTTCGTTTGCCTAGCACTTTTAGCGTTTGATTTGAAAAATCAATGTTGCTAATTTTCAAATGAATCAATTCAGATCGTCGAATTCCGGTAGTGTAAAACAAATCGATAATCAGTTTGTCTCTCGTGCCTTCAAAACCTTCAGCAAATGGAATGACATGCAGCACATTATCCAATTCTTTTTCAGAAAATGGTATTTGAAGTTTTTTAGGTGTTTTGAGTGATTTGTGTTTTAATAAAGGACTTACTTCTATTTGTTTGGTTTTCAATAGAAATTTATAAAATGCTTTTAACGAAGCTATTTTTCGATT
>CAIRNC010000461.1 GCA_903879875.1 uncultured Bacteroidota bacterium | reverse complement strand
TAGCTAAAGCTTTCATTTCTTCATCGGCAGAGTTGACCAATTTCACTTGATTGACAAACCAAGCATTTCCGTTAATAAAAGGATTTGTAATCGAAATATCCCCTTTTTCAGTCGGCACAATGATGTATTTTACGTTCAAAGCATCAAGAATTGGAATGTTTTTAGTCAGTTCCATTGTTTCTGGATTGATTGATTTTCCTAAATTTTCGAGGTTTTTATCAATTACATAATCAAACAATTGATCAAATCGACGAGGTCTTACGGCGCTATAACCACCTACAGATTTATGAAAATAGGAAGTTCGCGCTTGCAATCGACCTTGCACTTCATAAACTCTATAATGTGTGGTGTCTTTCAAAATCTCTAAATCGGTTGGTGAAGCTTGAAAAGGTTCGTTTACTTCTTGTTTGCTTACAAATGCTTTGGTATCAACATAGTTTTTATCAATTAAAACCAAATCGCCTACCATTAGTATTCCTACCAAAACAATAGCAAGTGTTTTGGATAATTTGTCTTTTAGATACAACCAAAGCAATCCAGCAGTAGCCAAAACTAAAAATCCAGAACGCATCAAATCGGACACATACATGCTCTCTCTATCGGCCTTTAAAGCGGTTATAAATTGAACGCCAAAATCGGGATCTTCGGATTGTTGACCGAACATTTGCAACAATTGGGCATCAACGCTTCCTGAAAAATTGAAGAAACCTTTGAATATAAAAAGTAGTACAAATATACCTAAAGTAGCGGCACTTGCTTTCCAAAGGGATTGTAATTGCTCGTCTTTATTGGATTTGAAAAAGCTTTGCAATCCCATTATGGCTAATACAGGCAAACACAATTCCAGTACAACTTGTATGGAAGAAACCGCTCTAAACTTATCGTACATCGGTAGATGATCAATAAAGAAATCAGTCAATAAAGGAAAGTTTTTACCCCAAGACAGTAATAAGGAAATAATGGCTCCAGCAAGGAAGGCATATTTTATTTTTCGTCGGTTGGTGAAGAAAACCAGGATTGCCAAAAAGAAAACTACGGCACCAATATAGGCAGGAGCAGCTACAATCGGTTGATCGCCCCAATAGGTCATTCCATAATTGTTTACAAAATCAGTAGCTTCTTCTGGATTAGCTCCTTTTCCGATTATAAATTCATGAACGTTGGATTTATTTCCTAATTTTTCGGAATTGGAACCACCGAATAACCGAGGTGCAATTAAATTCAAACTTTCCGCTATTCCGTAACTGTATTCCGTGATATAATCATATTTCATTGCGGAATTGGTTACGTTTTTCGAACCATCGGCATTGAAAGTCAATTCGCTTTTGCCACGAATACTAAAATTGGCATATTCAGCCGTGGCTAAAAGTCCCGTAGAATTGGCTCCTATAGCTAATATTCCGGTGATAGCAAGGATTCCAAAGGAAGTGGCTAATCCTTTAAAATCTTTTTCTTTGAAAAATTTGACGCTATAATAAACGGTAATTGATAGTACTAAAATCAGTAAATAATAGGTCATTTGGAAGTGGTTGGCACTGATTTCTAATGCCACCGCTAGCATGGTTAGCAGCCCTCCGAAAATAAATCGTCGTTGAAAAACAGCAATGATACCCGCAATAACCATTGGCATATAAGCTATTGCATGGGCTTTTGCATTATGTCCCACACCTAGAATTATAATTAAATAAGTAGAGAATCCAAAAGCCAAAGCACCAAAAAAAGCTTTGAGCGGATCGGTTTTTAAAACCAATAATAAAACATAAAAACCAAGGAAATAGAGGAACAAATAATCGGCAGGACGTGGGAGAAAACGAATTAAATCGTCTAATTTTTTAATGTAATCGTGTGGATAATTGGCTCCCATTTGATAGGTTGGCATTCCTCCAAAAGAGGAATTTGTCCAATAAGGTTCTGTTTTTTCGATGGCTCGAAAGTCATTTTGCTCTTTTGCCATTCCGGTATATTGAGCAATATCGGATTGATACAACGCTTTTCCTTGTAAAACAGGATAAAAATAAACTAAGGAAACTAAAACAAAGCCAAAGAGGGCTAAGAAATGTGGGTAAAACTTATTAAGAATCTTCATCAAAAAAGTGTAAAGTTAAAAGTTAAGGTTATGCACAGAACCAAAGACTGTCAACTGCAAACTTAATCAATTTCTTCATAATCTACGTATTCGCCCACTTTTTTGGTTTCGCGGGGTTTTGTAGCTTTAGCTGAATCGTAAATTATTTCGTCTTTGTTTTGTGTTTGTGTATTTTGATTTTGATAATTGTATTGCTGTTGAAAGTTTTGACCTGCTTTTTCGACTACTTTCTTAACCAAAAGCGGCAAAAACAATCGTGCTAAAAATTTAAACACATAGTAAAAAACGATGATATAAAAAATGGTTTCTATAGTGCCACTAAATGAAGCTGTTTGCATAATTGAATAATTTTTGACAAAATTAACGAATCTGAAGTTTATAATTTCATTTATCATTCTTAAAAATATAATAAAATAAGCTTTTAGTGATTAGTAACGAAAATAGAGTAATTAATAACGAGTGATTAGTAATTAGCGAAAAAACGGCTACAACCTACTAACCTTTACCACTTTTATCTCCCCTTTTTCATTTTGCAATTTTAGCAGATACATGCCCGATGGCAGACTACTACAATCCACTTGCCCATGAACGGCTAGACTGCCCGATTGTATTTTCTTGCCCAAGACGTTGTACAATTCATATTGCATTGCCTCTTCGTTATCGAAATATAATTGTGATTGCACAGGGTTAGGATAGACATTTAAATCTTTAAATACAGGGGTTTCAACACCTAAAGCACAATTGCTAGAGCCAAACTTGGCAATATAAAAGTCTGAGGAACCAAACGGATTATTAGTTACAGTTGTACTCCCTGCGGTGAGTGTACCCTCAAAATAACCCCCCATATAAATATTGTTGTTGCTATCTGTAACTACTGCTGTTGGTGGATTATAATTACCTGAAACTGCCATTTGATTGGCAGAAAGAATACCTAATGTAGCCGCGTCAAACTGTAATACACTTGGTTTATAATTGATATTCACACCATCTGGTATGTTTATGTTCTGCCATGTCATTGACTGCATGTTAGCAGCTAAACTTAAAACACCATTGCGATAGCTAATAGCTGTTGACCAGCCTTTCGATCCAGAGGTATAATTAACAACAGCACCACTAGCATTTAGTTTTACTATAAATGGATGAGTAGTTGTTGCATCATTGCTGAAGTTTATACCTGCAAATGTTTCATTAGTTGTAGTAGTGTTAAGCCAAGCAACACTGCTGTAATAGATGTAATTGTTATCATCAATTGTTAAATAACCATCTTCTCCAAATATTGGTAGTGTATCGACTGTATCATTTGTTTTTTTCCACAAGTAATTGCCCATATTATCAAAAGCAGCAACATATTTAGATGTTGTTAATGATTCACCTGCAATTGTTACAAATTCTTGGCTACTAAAAAGAATCTGCCCTGTAAAATAAAAATGACCGTTATTGTGGTCTCGGTACAATTTTAAAATTTTTTCACCACCACTAGATTGAATGTCTATTAAAATCGAGCCTGTATAATTGCCTTGTGCATCATATTTTATAATACGGGTTTCATTTTGAGTAATGGTTAATGCCCCATTGGCGAAAACACCTGGATGAAATTTACACAGCCAATAACTATTGCCTTGTGGATCTACTTCTAAATCTACGGAATCCATATTAAGAGAAGCTTCTATTGCGGTTAAATTATCAGGTTGAGGCATTTGCAACCATTGAAACACACCACTACTGTTATACTTTAAGATAAACGCTGTCTTTTTGTAATTAGAACCCGACTGAGTAGCAGGTAAAGTATAATCAGTGTCAAAATGCACAGCTGGGTCTCCAAATCCTGGAATTGGTGCATAACCTGCTACATATACATTACCTAAATTGTCGGTTTTGACACGATGGATTACTGCACCTTTGTAGCCCCCAATTACTTTCGACCACCTGTAAGTGCCATCACATCCAAAACTAGCAATCATACTACTCCCTCTAATGGGGCCGTCATAAGAGTAGGCAGTTTTAGGAATATTGTCAATTTGTAATTCGGAAGGCCCTACATTGGCTAACAGATACACGTTGTTTTGTGGGTCTATTGCCATCGATTTTACGCGCTCATTTTCATTTAGATTGGTGTAACTTCCCCCTTTTTTGAGCCATTGCCACGATTGGGCTTGGGTGTTCCAACAGAAGAGTTGAAGTATTACTAGTAAGAGTAGGGTGGGTTTAATAAGTTTCATTTTATAAATGGTTTTAAACGTTATTTGTATGATTTGTGGCTTGGAGAACTTACCTTTTAAGTAATTAATTCGTTAAAAATATATAATTAATAAACACAATCCAAACTTTTATCGTGATTTTTCGCCTTTAATTAGAAAATCGGTGCGGTATTGTTAATAGGCAAGGAAGGTTTGGTTAAAGGTACCGCTACAGCTGTATTTACGCTTGTTGTAGCGCATCTAAATGCGTGCGTCCACGCATCTAAATGTGTGAGCTCACGCATTTAGATGTAACGAGCCACACATCTAAATGCGTTGAGTGTCGCATCTATATGTGTTGAAACAGGTATATAATTGTGTTGAGGTTCACATCTAAATAGACAAAGGTTGTAAGGCTATTATCTTTTTTCTATTCTCTTTTTTCTATTCTCTATTTTCTTTACTCTACTCTTTTTCTAACGCTGTTTTCGGACTTCGGGTGGCTACTATGTAATTTGCATAATTTATACTACTTTTGGAAACTTATTACAATTTTATATTTTAAATAAAAAGATATGATGTACAACTACAACCGATTATTTACCTTAACCCTTTTGTTACTTGCTTTTACTGCACGCGCACAGTATACGGATCAAATTAATTCCAATCGTCCGGGCGAGTCGCAATCGCCTTTTGCAGTTGGAAAAAGTGTCATTCAGGTAGAAGCAGGATTCTATGGTATTCAAGAAAATCATTCTATAATGGGCACCGAAATCAATGGAGTAGGGACCGATTTGAATTTGCGTTATGGCGCTTTTTTAGAAGAGCTGGAGTTTAATGTAAAATTGCAATACCAATTTGATCAATACAAAACCCCTTTTGAAGTAGAAAATCGTAATGCCTTGAAACAAGCCGTTATTGGTGCCAAATACTTGTTCTATGATCCAAGTAAAAACTATGAAGAGAAGAAAAACGTTTACAGTTGGAAAGCCAAATACAAATTCAAATGGAGACAGTTTATTCCTTCTGTAGCCGCTTTTGCTGGGGTTAACGTAAATGTCAATAATCCCTATACGTTTAAAAGCGATCCTAAAATTAGTCCAAAAGTCATGTTGATTACTCAAAATCAGTTTACAGGCGGAATGGTTTTAATAACTAATATTATTGCCGATAAAATTACAACAGAATATCCAAGTTATGGCTATGTGTTGACGTTGACCAAAGGATTCAATGAGCAATGGTCTGGTTTTGTCGAAAATCAAGGCTATAAAAGTGAATTTTATTCAGATGCTATTTTGCGTGGTGGAGCCGCTTGTTTAATAGGTGATGACATACAAATAGACGCTTCTATTGGAACTAATTTTAAAGAAACTCCTTCCTTGTTTTATGGAGGTGTCGGTATTTCTTGGCGATTTGATGGTGATTATAGCGATGTAATGTTGCGAATTCAAAAAGCGAAGGTAAAAGGGAAAAAAGATAAAAAGAAGAAAAAGAAAACCGTTTTACCAGGAAAAGTATAATGATTACGATTAAAGAAGCTATTACCAATAAGGAATTATTGGCATTTATAAAATTTCCGTTTTCGATTTATAAAAACAATCCTTATTGGGTACCGCCTTTAATTAAAGACGAATTAAAAAGTTTTGACAAATCCAATCCGATTTTTGATACTGCACAAGCACAATTTTTTCTAGCCTATAAAGGCGAAACCGTTGTTGGTCGAATTGCGGCTATTATCAATTGGGTAGAAGTTAAAGAACAAAAGAAATTAAAAATGCGTTTCGGTTGGTTTGATGTCATTGATGATATTGAGGTTACAAAAGCGTTGCTTCAAAAAGTGTCTGAAATTGGAACTTCACATCATTTAGACTACATAGAAGGCCCTGTTGGGTTTTCAAATATGGACAAAGCAGGAATGCTTACTGATGGTTTTGACCAATTGGCCACTATGATTGGATTATACAATCATCCGTATTATCCAGCGCATTTAGAAAAATTAGGATTTATCAAAGAATCGGAATGGCATGAATTTAAAATTGAATTCAAAAACATTTCAATGGATAAATTTGGTCCACTTTCTGAATTGATAGCACGCCGTTACCACCTGAAATCGTTGACATTCAAAAGTTCAAAAGCCATTTTGCCCTATGTAGATGAAATGTTTGGATTGCTCAATAAATCCTATGCTGATTTGGAAACATTTGTGCCCATTCAGCAATTTCAAATTGACCATTATAAAGAAAAATACATTTCGTTCATTCATCCCGATTTCATCAGTTGCGTAGTGGATAAAAACGATAAATTAATTGCTTTTGGTATCACGATGCCTTCTTTTTCAAAAGCTTTTCAAAAAGCGAATGGTAGTTTGTTTCCTTTTGGATTTCTACATTTGCTAAAAGCCATGAAGAAAAATGAATATGCCGAGTTTTATCTTATAGGTGTTGATCCCGAATATCAAAATAAAGGTGTTGCTGCCCTAATTTTCAAGGAAATGTACCATGTTTTTAAAAGACGAGGCATAAAATTTATTGAAACCAATCCAGAATTGGAAGAAAATAACAAAGTGCAACTGCTTTGGAAGAATTTTCAACCCATAATGCACAAAAAACGCAAAACCTTCCGATTGGATTTATAGAATTAATTTGTATTGATTTATTTTATTCAAGTTTAAAATTAACATTCAACGAAGTTTCAATTTTAATTTTAGCAAATTCGATATCTGCGGGAATAAATTCATCGTTACTACTTATGCTTTTTGCTCTAAATATTACTCCTGCATTAGCACCAGGAATTCCTCGAATAATATTATTGTTTACATCTGAAATAAAAATTGCATTTCCTACCTTTTGATTTAATGGTTTTGTCATTGCAATGGCTTGTTTTTTTGCCTTTTCAATGGCTTTGCTTTTTAAAATCAAATACATTTCATCTTCTTTAGAATAGGCTGTTTTTTCTAAAATCACATTTGAAATTTCGATTTCTTCTAAGGCAATCAATACTTTACCCGATATTTTAGCATCGTAAAGGACTAAAGTGTAATTTTTGGTTTTTAAAATATCTTGTTGCTTCAAAATATATTTTTTATAGTTGCTAGACAAATCGTTTAGCGTTAATTGTGTTTCAACATTTATTCCTAAAGATTTGAATTTATTATTCATTCTACTTTCTAATTCTTCAACAGATGTTTTCCCTTTGGTGTCTTTTTCGGTTATTAAAATATTTAGATAAATCCTGTCGGGAATAACTAATGTATCCACTTTAGCAGTAGTTTCGATATAAGGCAAATCAATGAAATTTTTTGATTGCGAAATGCTTTTAGTGCTGATTAATAACAATGCTAATAATGCGAATTTTTTCATTTGGATTTCTTTATGTGAATAGAATTAACAATTATTTATTTTTTAATAATCTTCCCCGATTGCGAATAAGTATTAGATTCAATTTTATAGTAATAAATCCCAGAATGAAGTGATTCCAACGAAACAGAGGCATCTGATTTAATTACTTTTTTTTCTAAAACAGTTTGTCCTAAAAGGTTGAATAGGGTAAAGTTAGTAGTATCAAATGCATCTGGAAATCCCAATGAAATCATTTCCTGAACGGGATTTGGATAAAGTGTAAATGTTGTGTTAGAAAAACTTTTTACAGCTAAAGCATTGGTAAGCGCCAATTGAAAATTTGGAATTCCATAACCGTAATAAATGTCAGGTGTTGTGAATTTATCTGCCGATTGTTTTACAACATCTATAATTTGTTGATTGGTT
>CAIRNC010000460.1 GCA_903879875.1 uncultured Bacteroidota bacterium | reverse complement strand
AGTAGATTTCAATCTAAAAGACGCCAAATTGGGTTATCAAAACTTGAAAGCATTGGTTTATTTTGAAGGCGATTCAGCGGCTAAAGAAATTACAAGCAGAGTTGAAATGGTTTCGAATGTGCAACCAAAACTATTGAAATATACGATTGTTAATACCTTTGCACATGATACTTTGTCCTTTACCGAAGGTTTAGAATTTCATAATGGAGATTTGTTTGAAAGTACTGGTCAAAAAGGAACATCTTATTTTAGAAAATACGATTATAAAACTGGTAAAGTAGCCACTCAAATTGACTTAGATGCAAAATATTTTGGTGAAGGAATTACATTCATTAATCATAAAATGTATCAATTGACTTGGCAAGAAGAAACCGGTTTTATTTATGATGAAACCACTTTAAAGCTTGAAAAAACATTTACTTATGACAAAAAAATTGAAGGTTGGGGAATGACCAATGATGGAACGTATATCTATCAATCAGACGGTACCGAAAAGATTTGGAAAATGAATCCTGACACTCAAAAAATGATAGATTACATCAATGTTTATGCAGGTAGTGATAAAATAAAAAGTGTAAACGAACTAGAATGGATTAACGGAAAAATCTATTGTAATATTTGGACTAGAGATGCTATTGCTGTGGTAAATCCAGCTACCGGAGCCGTTGAAGGCATTTTGAATATGGCTGAATTAAGAAAATCGGTGAAAGCTAAAAAAGAAGATGTTTTAAACGGAATAGCCTATAACCCTATAACCAAAACTATTTTTGTAACTGGAAAAAATTGGGACAAAATGTTTGAAATTAAGGTTGTGGAATAAATTAATTTACCAATCAATTTCCGATTTATTATTTGATTTTAAATACGCATTGGTTTGACTAAAATGCTTGTTGCCAAACCATTTTCCTTGATTCGCACTCATTGGAGATGGATGCCCCGAAGTTAAAACTAAATGTTTTGAACGGTCAATTTTGATGCCTTTCTTTTGAGCAAAACTACCCCAAAGTAAAAAGACAACATTTTCTTTTTCAGTTGCTATTTTTTGTACCACAGCATCTGTAAAAGTGGCCCAAGACAAATGTTTGTGACTGTTAGGATTGTCTTTTTGAACCGACAAAGAAGCATTTAAAAGTAAAACACCTTGCTGTGCCCAACGCACTAAATTTCCAGAAGAAGGAAGAAAAAGCGTTTCTAAATCGACATTAATTTCCCTGAAAATGTTGCGTAATGAGGGTGGAATTTTCACTCCATCATTCACAGAAAAAGACAATCCGTTGGCTTCACCATCACCATGATAGGGATCTTGTCCAATGATTACCACTTTTAAATCCTCAAAAGAACATTGATTAAAAGCCTCAAAAAGCAACTCTTTCGGGGGATAACAAACAGTAGTTGCATATTCTTCATTTACTTTTATAAGCAGTTCTTCAAAATAGGGTTTTTGAAGCTCGTCCGATAAAACAGCTTGCCATGAAGGTTGAAGTATTTCAATCATATAAAAATATTTTGATACAAAGATAAATGAAGTTACTACTTATTACTAATATAGCTTTTGCTAAAATAATAAATGAGTTTCAATATATCTGTCGTTTTTCGCTGTGAAACTGATTTAAATAATCTTATTTTTGTAGCGAAAAGAATGTACGCTAAATGATTTCAATTACAGAAAAAACACTCCAAGATCTTCAATTTCCTACCGTTTTAGAAACGATTGCTTCCATTTGTAACACCGATTTAGGGAAGCAAAAAGCAATAGTTATAAAACCGTTCCAAGATAAGGTGCCACTTATGGCTTCCTTATACCAAACTTCGGAATACCTATCCTCATTTCAGAATAACAATGCAATTCCAAACCATGGATTTGACACTATTGCTCATGAAATCAGATTTTTGGCTATCGAAAATAGCTTTTTAGAAGTGGGAAGTTTTAGAAAAATAGCCACTATTTCAGAGACTGTAAACCTACTTTTGACCTATTTTAAAAAATTCGAAGACTATTATCCTTACCTAAGCAGTAAAGCTTCAGAAGTAGAATTAACAAAAGAAATTATCAAAAAAGTAGATGAAGTTGTTGATAAATATGGAGAAATAAAAGATAATGCTTCACCCGATTTATTGAATATTCGCCGAGATATGAATGTGGTTCGAGGCAAAGTGAATCAAAGTTTTGGAATGGCATTAACGCAATACATTTCTTTAGGTTATCTAGACGAAATAAAAGAAAGTTTTGTTCAAAATCGTAGAGTTTTAGCCGTTTTAGCGATGTACCGTCGAAAAGTGAAAGGCTCTATTTTGGGAAGCTCAAAAACAGGTAGCATTGCCTATATTGAACCCGAAACTACTTTAAAATATTCTCGGGAATTAAGCAATTTAGAATACGAAGAAAAAGAAGAAATCACTCGGATATTAAAACAATTATCCAACGAAATCAGACCTTATTTACCCTTAATTATTCAATATCAAGAGTTTTTGAGTGATATCGATGTCATTGCTGCAAAAGCAAAATATGCCACTCGAATCAACGGCATACTTCCTCAAATTACGGAAGAAAGGCGGCTTTATTTTCGAGATGCCTACCACCCTATTCTTTATTTGAACAACAAACAAAAAAACGAAATAACACATCCACAAACCATAGAATTGCATCAAGAAAACAGAATTATTGTCATTTCTGGACCTAATGCTGGAGGAAAAACTATTTCATTGAAAACAGTGGGGTTATTACAATTGATGTTGCAATCAGGTATGCTTATTCCTGTTCACGAACGCAGTGAAACATTTTTGTTTGACCGAATTCTTACCGATATTGGAGACAATCAATCCATTGAAAATCATTTAAGTACTTACAGTTATCGATTGAAAAATATGAACTATTTTTTAAAAAAGTGCAACAAAAAAACCATGTTCTTGATTGATGAATTCGGTACTGGTTCTGACCCAGAATTGGGTGGTGCTTTAGCCGAAATTTTCTTGGAAGAGTTTTACCATCGAGAAGCTTTTGGAATTATAACGACTCATTATTCCAATCTAAAGATTTTAGCAAACGAATTGCCTTTTGCAACTAATGCCAATATGATGTTTGATGAAAAATCATTAGAACCCATGTACAAATTGGCTTTAGGCCAGGCAGGAAGCTCTTTTACATTTGAAGTGGCACAAAAAAACGGCATTCCTTTTGGGTTAATTAATCGTGCCAAAAAGAAAATTGAGGTCGGAAAAGTGCGTTTTGATAAAACCATTGCTACGTTACAAAAAGAGCGTTCTAAAATGGAAAAAACATCACAAATTCTAAAAGTTGAAGAAACCAAAGCCCGTGAAGAAAGCCAAAAAATGGAAACCATTAATGTAAAAATAAAGCAAAAATTAGAAAGCTACCAAGAGTTATATGATAGCAATCAAAAACTGATCTACATTGGTCAAAAAATTGATGATTTGGCAGGAAAATATTTCAACAATAAAAACAAAAAAGAACTTTTAGGGGAGTTTTTAAAGATTATCGAAATCGAAAATTCCAAAAGAATAAAGACTTCTGCCAAAGAAATTAAAATTATAAAAGAAAAGAAAAAAGAAATTATTGAAGAAGTTACTGTAAAAGTTGAAGCGATTCGTGTTGCCAAAAAAGAGAAAAAACTCAAAGCCAATTTGGTTGTAGAAAAACCAAAACCATTATTAAAAGTGGGTGATAGAGTTCGAATGTATGACGGTAAATCTATTGGTACAATTGACAAAATCGAAAAAAACAAAGCGATAGTCAATTATGGTATATTTACTTCAACTGTGAGTTTGGAAGTATTAGAATTTGTTGAAAATTTGAAAAAATAATTTAAAACTAAATTTATGATTGATTTTCCAAAAGGCAAAAAAATCATCCTCTTTGATGGAGTTTGCAATTTATGTGATGCTTCTGTGCAATATGTCATCAAACACGACAAAAAAGACATTTTTAGATTTGTAGCCATTCAATCTGATTTGGGACAAAAAATACTAAATCACATTGGAATAAATAACAAAAACATCGATAGCGTAGTACTTTACGAACCAGGAGTAGCCTATTATTACAAATCATCAGCTGCGATTATTATTGCAAACAACCTAAGTGGACTTTTTACTTTAGCAACTGTATTTAAATTAATTCCAACCAAAATTAGAAATTTAGTTTACGACTATGTGGCTAAAAACCGCTATAAATGGTACGGCAAAAAAGAACAATGTTTGCTACCTACTGAGGCTTTAAAAGAAAAATTTTTAAGTAAATTGTAAAACTAAACTTAAAAATTGAAAATAGAATTGATTTTTTTTTCTATTTTTGACAAAGAATCAATTAAAAACTATACATGAAAAAAAGTTTCACTATCGCCCTAATATTAATTGTTACATTAAGTTTTAGCCAAGAAAAAGCAAAAATAAAAGGTTCAAAAATAGTTACTATCGAACAAAAAAAAGTAGACAGTTTTGACGCTATTGAAGTGCTAGATGATGTTGAAATTTCTTTAATCAAAGGGGATAAAAATGGTGTCGAATTAGAAGCCGATGACAATCTACAAAACGCTATTGGTTTGAAAATGAACGGAAACACTTTGATTGTTTATATGGACAAAGTAATTTCTATCTTCAAAAAATTCAGCGTTAGAGTTACTTATACAGATAGTTTTAAATCAGTAGTTGCCAAAGACAATTCTAAAATTAATGTGTTGGAAGAAATGAAACTAAATGAAATTAGTTTCAAGTGTCTTAATGAAGCTAAAATGTATTTGAATCTTAATTCTAAAAATGTTACCATCATTGCCGATGACAAATCTCATATTGAAACCAATTCAAAATCAGAAACCGCCAGTATTATTTTAAGTAAAAATTCCGACTTAAAAGCACTGATTTCGGCTACAGAATTAAAACTTGATTTATATCAAAAAGCAAAGGCCGTTGTTGAAGGAGATGTGATTGACATGAAATTGAGATTGGACAATAACACGAATTTTAATGGCAAAAAAATTACAGCAAAAAATATGGCTTTGATAGCTGAAGGTAATTCCTATTGTACCGTTTTAGTTCAAAAAACGATGAGCATTGAAGCTAGTGGAACTACTGAAATTCAATTATTTGGAGAACCAAAAATTGATTTAAAGAAATTTATTGACAGTGCTATTTTATACAAAAAATCTATTAAATAGCCTAGAATAGTTAGGATATTGATTGAAAATATACTGTTTTATATTCTATTTTTCAATTGTATTAAATT
>CAIRNC010000459.1 GCA_903879875.1 uncultured Bacteroidota bacterium | reverse complement strand
TCATCTCTTTCAGCAACTCTAGTTCCAATCCAAATACTACCCTCTTTGTCAAATTCTATTTGGGTAGCATTATTAGAGTTCAGCCCATCTTTTTTCAGAAGATGAGTAAATGACTTTCCATCATATTTACAAACGCCATAACCGTCTCTTAAAAACCAGATATTACCCTTGGCATCTTCACTTATTCCCATTATCCAATACTTGGTGTCTTCATTTATTTTGGTATCTACTTTTGGGTACGGAACTGAAAATTGATGAAACGCTTTTCCGTCAAATTTATAGACGCCATTCCAAGTGCCAACCCAAAAAACGTTCTTACTATCAATAAGTAAATTCGAAATCATATTGCTGTTAAAGTCGTCTCCGACTAAAAAATTCGTAAAATTCTTACCATCATATTTGGTTAAACCCTCACCAGTATGTAACCAAAAGATACCATTTGAATCCTCTTTTATTGCAGTTACCCTATCTGATGGCAAACCATCCTTTGTTGTAAAATAGTTTAATTTTTCACCATCATACCTTGCAATTCCATTTCCATTTGTTCCAAACCATAAATTGCCTTTGGAATCTTCGAATATACTGGTAACATATTCTCCAATTTGAGATTCAATTGCTTCTTTATCGGAATCACTTTTTTTAGTGTTCCCTTTCTTTCCTTGTGAGTTACAAGAAGTTGTTAAAATCAATACCGTTAATAGAATAATCAGTTTCATTTCTTTCATTTTATAGGTCGCATAACGTATTGGTACTAAATCAATTTTCATCTTTACTCCCAAAAGTTAACCCTAATTACAAATCTTCGTTATCGGATTTTTTGTGTGTTGAAAGCTTTAGTTTGTTGGAATATGAAAAGAAAGGAATTCTTATATTGCCTCTTCCAAGATTTGTTAAGTTTCCATAAGCTCTTTTGTCATCAAACATTATTATAAGTTCTTTCGCTTGTGTAAACCAACCGTAGCTTTTTTTCAAAATTATTAAATCTTCTTGTTCAACTTTGCTTTCATATTTACAATTAAGGATTATTTGATTTATATATTCCGTTCTGCTTTTCGTTTCTATTTCGCCTAAATATGTTAATTCATCAATATATTTCAAACCAATAACATTCCAAATAGAAGGCAAACCAACAATAATATAGAAAACAACTTGTTTGTAGTTTAATGGATTATTGGAAATAAAAATGATATAAAAAAGTAACAGCGGCATTACGAACACTAAAAAATAATAACAGAACATATCTAAAAATGATTTTTTATAAATCAGTTTTTGGAGCGAAATTGATTTTTTAAGGTCTATTTTCATTTGGAGGGTTAAAATTACCGCCACGATTCTAGTATTAAAGCGGGTTTGGGTTTGCTCTCGATAGTGGATTGAAAATCTGAACTATCGGTTAATCTTTTTCTTTTTAGGTTTTTCTTTAGTAAATAAATCAGCAGTATATTTCTCGTACAACTCAAACAAATAAACCATTCTGTTAGCATCACTTGTAAATGCTACATTTCTATAAGCCAAATCTACGGCTTTGTCTAACTCATTGTGAGCTTTTCTTAAAACTGGAGGCATGAACAACGGGTCATACATATCTGCCAAAGCATAACTAAATTGACTGCGAGCATCTAAAACTTTTTGTGCTTTTTCTTCAATTTTTTTAATCTGCTTTTCATTTAAATTTTCTGGCCAAGGAAAATTATTATAAACAATATCTTTTGAATACCTGAATCTACTTTCAAGTCTTCCGCAGGTTGTTTTTACCCAAGCCATGTGCATTTTGGACATTAAAACACCAAAATTAAAAAGCGTCCCATTTGGAATAGACAAACAAGTATCGCTAACAATTGAATTTTTATCAAAAAAACCAATAGGAATATATTCTCTATTCTCAGATGAAACTCTTGGTATGACTAAAAATGTTTCTGGTTGATTTTTATCTCTAAATAAAGTTGGAGTTTCTGCAAATTTTTGAGTAGAGGGTGCAACACTATCCAATCTAAATTTTTTAACTGCATCAACTCGTTTCTGAATTTCTTTAAGTCTTTTAATTTCGTTAGAAGGTGCATCAACTAGCCATAAACACCAACGCTTTTGACCATTAAGAAACTCATAAGCAGAAATTAATGGTTTGATATAGGGTTCTGCTTCGGGTTCTTTTATTAAAAAATATTCTTTTTCATCGTTTGATAAAAGTAAATTACCACCATCCAAAGGCATATTGCCAAAACTCATTTTTGGAACATCACAAATTGGATTTGTTCTTTTTAAAACTAAAGTATCTTTGGCGTCTACCAAATAAGGGTTGATGTTTTTTACTTTAATTTCATGTGCTTCACCATTAATATTTTCGTAATCAAAAATGCTTTTTGATAGCGACAATGGGTTTAAACCCATTGCTTCGTGATAAAACCCAATTATTACACAATATACCGCTGCTTTTCCTTTGGCTTCGTTGCTCCAACGAAATGTTCGGTGAGCAAAATGAATTTTAATATTGTATTTGTTAAGCATTTGTCCCCAAAGTATTGAAGTTTGTTCGCCTTGCACAATTGAGTTGGTAGAAACAAAAGCTACTTTGGTTTTCGTATTCTGGATGTATTTTGCGGCTTTAATGTACCAACCTGTTACATAATCAAGATTGCCGCTTCCTGGTATATTGCCAAAAGCAGCAATAATTTGATTTCGTTGAAATTGAGACATAATTTTCGACCCAATAAATGGTGGATTACCTATAATGTAATCAAATTTTGCATCAGGACTAATTTTTGGCTCTTCATGTCCATAAACACTAAAAGTTTTAGTTTTAACATTTGCTGTTTTGTATTTAGAAGATGGCTCCGCCACTATAAAAATATTGGTATGTTCCGCATAAACATCAAAAGTATTTTCGGTAAATAACAAACTTTGCCAATCAACTTTTAAGGCATCACCATGTACTATATTTGCCGATTTAGTAAGTGGAATTCTGAATAATCTTTTTCCAGTTTCATTATTTGCAAACATATTCATTTGATGATCAATAAGCCACATGGCTACCTCGGCAATTCTTGCAGGAAATTCTTCGTATTCGATACCATGAAATTGATCTACGTTTACTCTAAAAAACAAAGAAATATCTATAAATTCCATTTGATGAATACGCAAATTTAGCTTCTGTAAAGTTAAAATCACTTGGAACTCTAATAATCTAATTTCTCTATAAGTTATAATTAAAAAATTGCCACAACCACAAGCTGGATCTAGAAATTTAAGTGATGCGAGTTTGTTATGAAATTGAGTTAGTTTAGTGTCGTCATGTTTCCATTTTTCAAACTCAGCCCAAAGTTCGTCTAGAAATAAGGGTTTGATAAGTTTTAGAATGTTGGTTTCAGAGGTGTAATGTGCACCCAGGTTTCGGCGTTCTTTGGGGTTCATGACACTTTGGAACATGGAACCAAAAATGGCAGGCGATATTTTACTCCAATCCAAATAACAACATTCTAATAATGC
>CAIRNC010000458.1 GCA_903879875.1 uncultured Bacteroidota bacterium | reverse complement strand
GCACTAAAACTTCCATTTTAGTTACAAAATTTTCCTTTTCAACGCCACGCAATTTGGGAGGAATATCAATAATTAAAATTTCAGCATGTGCTAAAAAGGAGTCGACATCGCCTTGGATAGCATCGGCTGTAAGTGCAATGCGGTAAGGTTGAATACCTAAATTTTCTAATCCTTCTAATTTTTCAATTGAAGTGGTTGAACCTTTGATTTCAAAACCTTTGGCAACTAATGCTTTTGCCAAAGGCAATCCCAACCAACCGCAACCTAAAATGCTAATTTTTGCCATTTTGAAATATTTTTAAAGCGCAAAGTTACGGGAAAATAAATTTTGAAAACTTTTAAATTATACTGCGAAAAAATGTATTTTTTCAAAACACATATTAGACTTTAAATTATCGTTTTAACCGTTTGGCTATATATTTTCATAGAAAAACTAAACGGAAAAGATTGGCTTTTGATTGCTTTCGCTACCATTGGTGGGTTTTTAATGCTGTTTTAATAAAATCAAAAAACGATAAAAAATTAAAGGATTAAAAAACTTTGTATATTTGTTTAAACTAAATAGTTATGACAGTAGTAATCAATAAAGCTAACGCTAAAAATGTTGAGAAAATTTTAATCTCAAAACTAGATAAATCTGCCAAAAAAGGGAACTTATCAAATCATTTTGGAAAATTGAAAAGAAATATAGACGGACTGAAGTATCAATTGGAAATTAGAAAAAATGAAGATTGATTTTATCGCCGACACTAATTTTTTAATTTATTTACACGAAGGAAACGAAATTGTAAAACCCTTTTTAAATTATAATTTTGGTGTTTCCTTTATTAGTGAAGTTGAACTATTGGGCTTCAAAAAAATTACTAAAAGCCAAGAAATAGAATTAAAAAGTTTGTTAAATGATACATATCTAATTGATTGGAACAACAAAATCAAAGAGAAAACAATAGCACTAAGACGAAAATACAGCCTAAAATTACCCGATGCGATTATTGCATCAACTTCAATTGTTTATTCTACACCTTTAATAACAGCCGACAAAGCCTTTTCGCAAGTAGAGGAATTAGATGTTATATTGATAGAGTTTTAATACAACCGCAAAAAAAATAGACGTACTACTTTTCTATTTTTGATTTCAAAACCGTTAGCAACTAATACTTTTCCCAAAGGCATGCCCAACCATCCGCAACCTAAAATACTAATTTTTGTCAGTGGTGTGTTTTATCGTATCGATTGTCGGGACATTCGAAAGTTTTTTCTTAGGAGCTACTGCTGCATTGGACACGGGTGGTGTTCCAGGTTTTATTTTTTGTTTGATGATAATGGCGTCATTCAAAACAAATGGCGTTGGCATCATCCAAGGCGCACGTTTTTCGATATGAAACTGTGGATTTTCTAATAAATCAAAGGACGATTCCATGACATCCATATCAAAAATACTCTTGATATCTATGCTAAATTGCATTTCCAAAGGAGCATTATCGACTACATAATAGGTCAAAACTTTTTCAGTTGTTCTGTGGTATTTGGTGTCTGTTTGACCAATTTCTTTTACCCCATTAGCATAAAAATTATTAAGGCTCATAGTTCGTAAATCTGCAAAAACATCATACCGATTTACGTTTCGGTTTGGGGTTATTCTAATTTTAAAATACCGCTGCGAACCGGCAACGGAATCCGTTAGAAATGCAATCGTTGGTTTAGGAATCGCTTTTAAAGGCGCGGCATTGCTAAAGGTAAATTTAGAATGGTATTTACTGTACAAAGGGTTTTGGTTGTCATCAGAAACTTCTTTTGGGTTTTCGCTCAAGTATTTTTTGGTCCATTCGTCTAAATTCACATCATAAGTAGTCCAAGTTGCTCTATTGACATCTGCATCCAAAAGATAGACCAAGCTGTTGGGTTTTGCTTTTCCATACTGATAATCGGAGTTGACATGGGCTTGTACAAAGAAAATAATAGAAACCACAAACATGAAAAATGCCCAAAGCCCTTTCTTTGAAAAAGTACCAAAAACAGGCAAAAGTAATCCGAAAACCAGCCCAACTAAAAGCAGACTGCCAAACATTATTTTAAGCCCTAATCCGATGGGAAACATCGTAATAAATGGAACAAACACCAAAATAGCAGGAACGCTCATTAGTAAACTTACTATTTTATTGGGTTTTTGGGTTAAAATAAAATAACTAAATCCCAATAAACTGGTCAAAACTGGAATCATGAAAAACCCAGCGCCAGGCAATAAAAGGGCAATTCCAGCGTAAATTAAAATCCATACAAATAAAGGCGCAACGGCATAGTTCATGGTTTCCTTTTCATTAACAGTTGGACTGTAAAACAAAAATCCGATGGCCAAACACAAAAACACAAAAGCAGTGATGTAATAATGACCATTATAAGTAAAACCATGAAGGATATCGAGGTATTGCGGATAAAAATGCAAAAGCAATTTCCAACCAAAAAAACCAACCAATCCAACCGTTACGAGATAGCCCAAGAACAGTAAAAAGCCTTTGCTAATTGCTTTTCGGTTTAAAATTCTTTTTCCGAAACCTATAAAAACCAAGAGCCCAAAAAAACCAATTAGGACAAATAACATGGGGAGCACCCAAGAAAACGGGTAGTTTACAAAACAAAACGGAAGATTGAAATACACATCATCTGCTTTGGCATTCAGCGTGGTTAAATTGGAATTTGAAAAATATTGCAACAACGGCATCAAATACGTGCCTTGATGAGCCAGCGTATTGGGATTCAAATGTTGTAAATCGTCTTGTTGGGTATGGTAATTAAAATGGTCGTCAATAAAGGCAAAATTCAAGCCTTGTATTTTACCTTCTTCTCTAAAAACAGTCAAATCAGTATCGTTGGGCAACATTTTATAAATGCTATACATTAAAGAATTGGAGGCTGGATAAGGTACTTTGGCAGCCGCAAAAGCCCGAACCAAATCTTGGTTGCCTTTATTCACTTCCATCAACATAAACGAAGGTCCCGAAGTACCACGCGCTTCAAAATTAAGAACCAATCCAATTTCTTTTGCCCATTGGTGTTGCGTTACAAAAAGAGCTGCACCATTCAAACCCAATTCTTCGGCATCAGAAAATAAAATAATAATATCGTTTTTATGAGGGGTTTTATTGTACAAAAAAGCGCGTAATCCTTCCAGAATAGTAGCAATTCCTGAACCATCATCGCCAGCACCAAGCGATTTGGAATGTGGAGCGCTGTCATAATGAGATAGCAACAACAAGGCTTTGGTATTGTCGGTACCGTTTAGGCGCGCCATAATGTTTCTGGATTTTACCAAAGTCCCAAAGTCAGAAAGCGTGTATCCTTCTTGAATTTGAGGCTTTAAACCCAATTTTTGCAATTCGCTTTCGAGATAAAGCCCTACATTTTTGTGGTTTAGAGTGCCTACATAATGCGCTTTTTTAGACAAAACGGCCACTTGCGCTAAGGCTCTTTTTGTAGAAAATTCTGACAATGGTTTTTCGGTAGTGGCGCCCCATTGGGGCATTAAAGTGTAATAACTTAGTCCTATAACTGCGGCAAGAAACAGTAAGGAGAGCAGGGGAAAGTAATTTTTTTTCATT
>CAIRNC010000457.1 GCA_903879875.1 uncultured Bacteroidota bacterium | reverse complement strand
TTTCATGTGAAGCATTCCTGCCGTTTTTATATTCAGTCCACCTGTGTCAAAGGTTATGCCTTTCCCTACCAACCCAACGTGTTTTGTTTTGGACGAAACATTTTCAGGAATATAATTCATAATGACAAATTGCATTTCTTTGTCACTTCCTTTTCCGACAGCATAAAAGGCGTCTAATTTATTTCTTTTACAGGCTTCAGCATCCAAAACTTCTGTTGAAAAACCTACTCTTTTTCCTGTTTCTTGAGCCCAATCGGCTAAATATTTTGGCGTAACCACATTGGGCGGTAAATCAACCAAATGTAAAATTTCAAGTTGTGCTTGAGCAATTTTGATGGCTTTTTCAATAGTTTCGGTGTAATCATTTTCAGCTAATATATCCAATTCAAAAACATCTTCTAAAAACAAATGGGTTTCTTTTTTCTTAAAATGCCCTAACGAATACGTTCCTAAAAGTAATCCTGAAATAGTCGCCTCCACTTGATCCCCATTAAAAGAATTTGGAATTACTAAAGCTACTTTTTTACTAAAAATATCCATTTGTTTAGCAGCAATTCGTCTCGAACTCTTTTTTAAATCGGCATAATCAATGGTTTTTCCTAAACCAATAAAGATATGGGTGCAATCGTATTTTTCAACTATATAATGCGTGTCTTTTTTTCCGTAAAAAACCTTAGACACTACTTCAACTCCATGAAATTCTATGGGTACTAAACTCTTAGCGTGGGTTTCAAATGCTGGAATTAAAATGGTTCCAGAATAGTGGTTTAAATCGGATATTTTTCTAGTTTTCATGTGTTTTTTCAGTTTTAAAAAAGAGCCATTCTATCGCTTTCGGAAATTCATCACTCCAGTAAGTCTCGTTGTGTTTTCCTTCGCTATTGATGCTCAGGTTGATTTTCATTTTATCAGTTACAAATTCTGTTTTAATCATGTTTTTTTTGAATTTCTTCACGTGGTCAATCATCGTGGCACTTTCGTCGCCGCCAGCGTAAAGATAAATTTGTGTATCGCCAGGTTCAGAAAAATCGATAGAGCTGAAATTCATTTTTGGGATAACCCAAAGCGAAGGCGAAAAAATCATCAGTTTTCCATAAACTTCGGGATACATTAACCCACTAAAAATACTCACCAATCCACCCATGGAACTGCCTCCAATTCCTGTGAATTCTCGTTCGGATTTGGTTCTAAATTCTTTGTCAACAAAAGGTTTTAGTGTATCAGTTATAAAACGAATGTATTTTTTACCTTGGCCAACGCCCAAAACGGTTTTGCCTACATTGTATTCTTTAATTCGGTCTTGTTCGGCGTGTTCAACAGCAATAACAATGATTTTTCCAATGTTGTATTCGGACATAACGGCTAGTTTTTTGTCAATTTCCCAATTGCCATATTGTGCTTTTTCGTTGAATAAATTTTGTGCATCTTGTAAATACAATACCGGATATCGCTCGGTTGAACTATCGTAATCGTAAGGTAAAAGTGCCCAAACTCTTCGGGTTTTATTGAGTTGAGGAATTTCAAATTCTTCTGAAATCAATTGCACTTTGGGCAGAAAATTAGGTTTAAAGGGCAACCAATTTTTACGCCATTTGTACACATGTTCCTTTCGAATACCTGATTTTTGATTGCAAATTCGATTCTCCGTTCGGTTCCCGTATTTGTCAATTTCAACTTCGCTCCAATCGCCTTTGGTAAATTTATATTGCAAATCGGCATGAAAAATAAAATCGTGAGGGAACTTGAAATGATACAACCCTTGACCAATTTTTTCCATCATGTAGTGCTTGTCTTGGGTGCGCCAATGATTAAAATTACCCGAAATATAAACGGGACGAATATCGTCTTCGTCGGTGGTAAGTATAATATTGAGTTGTGGCTCAATGATTTCAGGTTCTATTTCTGAAGTAGCCTTATTTTTGTTGGAATTCATCATAAATGAAAAGTAGCAAACACTTAATTATTAAAAAGTAAATATAGCTTTTTGATTGGTTCTACAAAAGAAAGTGAGTAATAAAAACAGCGTTTTAGGAATATTTAAAGTTGCCTATTCCTTTTTTGAAGATTCTTTAATTTTCGCTCCTATTATATAAAAAAACAGAAAGGAAACGCAATGGCGAAACCTGTTTTGGCAAACAAAAATTCAAAAGCAATAGTAAAGGCTATTTTTATAGAAATAAATACTTGTAAAAATCCTACCCTGCCCATATTTCTGCCGAAATGCCTAGGGTACAATTAGTACCTGCCCATAATTCTGCCGAAATGTATAGGGTACAATTAGTACCTGCCCATATTTCTGCCGAAATGCCTAGTGTACAACTAGTACCTGTCTATATTTCTGCCGAAATGCCTAGGGTACAATTAGTACCTGCCCATATTTCCGCCGAAATGCCTAGGGTAGGGTATTTCAGTAATATTAAATCACTCTAGCTAATAATGATATTGGTTACTTGTGCAAAAAAAAAAATGGAACACTGATGTGAAGGATTTAAATTATTCTAAACGGATTTTCTTATTTAATAATCAGTGAAAATCCGCTTAATTAGTGTCATCAGTGTGCCATTTCAGCAATTCGTTTACTTTGTGGATAGTCCGTCCCGCCGCTTTGAGATGGTGGGGGAAAAGTACGCCAAAATTTTCGGTTGATGACTGATTTTACAGGCACAAAACCAAGTTTCAGTTTATGATCGAAACCCCACTATATATAGGAACGGCTCTTACCAGCTGCCTTTAATTCTTAATGTCAATTTTAGCAACTATTTTTATAATTCCTTGCTCTTGCCATTTTCCTTTTCTCGCCTCTGGTCGGCTTCTTAAATTACCAATTAGATTTGATGTTTCAATAAAATTTCTAACTACCCAATCTTTTTCTTCTATATTGCCATTTGAATAATGAAAAATTAGCTTTGCTGATTTCTTTTCAATTAATAATTTTTTAAATACATCTTTGTCATTCGGTATAAATTCTAAAGGTAGTATTCCTGTAGTGTTTTGATAGGTATTTTGTGTTGTGATTTTTTCGCTATGACTGATAGAATTGTTAATTTCAGAAAAGGAAGTTTTAACGCTTATTGAAATTTGGCTTATTATTTCATCAATAAATTCTTCATTGTGTTTTTTATACAAATCGTCTGCCAAAAGTTTTATTACATATCCTTCTCCTTCTTCTGATTTCAAAAAATTTAAAATATTT
>CAIRNC010000456.1 GCA_903879875.1 uncultured Bacteroidota bacterium | reverse complement strand
TTTCTTAGTAAATCCTTTACCACAGTAAAAGCACTTTTTTTATTCATAGCCTTTGATTTGCTTCAAAGATAGTAACAATAAGGGCTAACAAGATTTTAAGCATTAATTTTGTCCATTACGCCAATTTGAGCTATACTATTATTCATAAAGAAAACCTCAAAGATGGCTTCAATCTTTGAGGTTTTCTGTTTTTGGGCATTTGAAACCGAAAGTCAATATGTCAAACTAATCAATTATAAGTTTTTGAGTTTGTTTTTTATCTTGATTGCTCACGGTAAGAAAATAAACGCCTTTAGAAAAGGCAGCAGTAGCAATGCTTACATTATTTTGGGCGGAATAGGTTTGTGAAAAAACAGTTTTACCCAAACCATCTGCAATACTAACCTCAAAAGGGCTAG
Source organism: uncultured Bacteroidota bacterium (assembly GCA_903879875.1). GTDB lineage: Bacteria > Bacteroidota > Bacteroidia > Flavobacteriales > Flavobacteriaceae > Flavobacterium. Next base: position 8,307 of record CAIRNC010000456.1, on the reverse strand, counting down.
GCGTTTCGGTGAACGTTAAAGTGATTTGGTCTTTGGCAGGGTTGGGGTAGATTACTAAAGCCGGTATATCCTCAAACGGAGTAACTGCAAGTGTAGGACACGCAATTGCTGTTGGCACATGTTTATCAGTATTAGTTCCGTCTCCTAACTGTCCAAAATAATTATAACCACATGTCCAAAGGCTACCATCTGTTTTCAAGGCAAGTGAATGATTCTCTCCTGCACTTACATTTTGCCAATTGTTAGCTGTTCCAATCGATGTGGGCATATTTATATTTGCAGTTGTCCCATAACCTAATTGCCCAAAAAAATTCCTTCCCCAAGACCAAAGGGTACCATCTGTTTTAAGAGAAAGAATGTAATAATCACCCGCACTTATTTTATACCAATTGGTATCAATACCTATTTGAGTGGGTATGTTTTTATCAACAGATGTTCCATCCCCTAATTGTCCATAATTATTTCCACCCCATGACCAAAGTGTACCATTTGATTTAAGTGCAATGGTGTGTGTACTACCGACACTAACAGTTTGCCAATTTGTATCTGTACCTATTTGCATAGGTACACTTTTGTTAGTATTTGTCCCATCCCCCAATTGCCCATAATAATTACTACCCCAAGCCCAAAGAGTGCCATCTGTTTTTATACCAGTTGTGTGAGAAAGTCCAGCACTTATACTTTGCCAATTAGTTGATGTTCCTATTTGTACAGGTGCATTTTTATTTACATTCGTACCGTCACCTAGTTGTCCTGTAGAATTAATTCCCCAAGCCCAAAGTGTACCGTTTGATTTTATTGCAAAAGAATTAAATTCACCTGCTACTACATTTTGCCAATTCGTAGCTATACCAATCTGAATAGGTGTTTGTTTAGTGAGATTTGTACCATCACCTAACATTCCGAAATCATTTCGACCCCAAGCCCAAATAGTGCCATCTGTTTTCATAGCTAGTGTGTGTTCAATTCCAGCTCTAATAATTTGCCAATTAGTAGCTGTGCCAATTTGCGTTGAGACATTTCTATGAATATTTGTTCCATCTCCTAATTGCCCCAAAGAATTATAACCCCATGCCCAAAGTGTTCCATCTACTAGTAAAGCATGACTATGATCACCACCTGCGGCAATTTTTGTAAAACATTGCGCAAATAAGGTATTGATGGTTAGTAGTAGTAAGAATAAGGCAATAGTTTTGAGGTAGTGTGGTGCTTTCATGATATATTTGGTTAAAAATGGATAGCATTGTCAAACTTAAGAAATTAAAGGATATGTCCTCAAATAATATTAATGTTTTTCAAAAAGCGGTTCTGAAAAAGTATCCTTTTTTGGTTCGCTGACACTCAGAGAGGAAAAAATTAAAAATATTTTAGACCAAAGGGGTTTTAAAGTAAAATAAGCTTTGACTTTTTCTAAAAAAATTATAGGTCTATCCTTAAATTACACCAATGCTTTATTTTTAGCCACAGATTGCACTGATTAAAACAGATTTTAGAATTAAAACAGTGAAAAATCCTTGAAATCTGTGGCAAGTTTTTCTTTAGGTATTAGTAAAGGACAGTTATTTAATGTAAAATAAGCTTTGACTTTTTCTAATACAATTATAGTTCTGTCTGCTAAGCGGGCTAACAGTTAATCATGGCACGCAGATGACACCGATCAAGCGGATTTTGCAAATTATTGAATAAAAATCCGTTTTAGCTGTTAAATCCGTGTCATCAGTGTGCCATTTTTTTTTTGATACAATTAACGGTTTGTGATATAAAATTAAAAAATAGGGTTAGGCTTTATAAAATAACAAATATCCTTATATTTGGCATCGAAAATAAAATCATTTAAACAGATAAACATGAAATTATTAGAAGGAAAAACAGCAATAATCACTGGCGCAAGCCGAGGAATTGGTAAAGGAATTGCCGAAATATTTGCAAAAAATGGAGCTAATGTTGCTTTTACTTATAGTGCGTCCGTAGAGTCGGCATTGGCACTAGAAAAGGAGTTGAATGCTATGGGAATTAAAGCCAAAGGATACCAATCTAACGCTGCCGATTTTAACGAAGCGCAAGCTTTTGTCGATGCAGTTTTGGCTGATTTTGGTTCGGTTGATATTTTAATTAACAATGCGGGTATCACTAAAGACAACCTTTTGATGCGTATGTCGGAAGAAGATTTTGACAAAGTGATCGACGTTAATTTGAAATCGGTTTTCAATATGACGAAAGCCATTCAGAAATCATTTTTAAAACAACGTTCGGGTTCTATCATCAATATGAGCAGTGTGGTTGGTGTAAAAGGTAACGCGGGTCAAACCAATTATGCGGCTTCAAAAGCGGGTGTTATTGGGTTTACAAAATCAGTAGCCTTGGAGTTAGGTTCTCGAAATATCCGTTGCAATGCTATTGCTCCTGGTTTTATTGAAACCGAAATGACTGCCAAACTCAACGAAGAGGTAGTAAAAGGTTGGCGCGATTCGATTCCACTAAAACGAGGTGGTACTACGGAAGATGTTGCTAATGCTTGCCTGTTTTTTGCTTCCGACATGAGCGCTTATGTAACCGGTCAGGTGATGAATGTTTGCGGAGGAATGCTTACTTAAAAAACGATTTTAAATGTTGAATTTTGAATTTTGAATTTTGAATGTTTGTTAGGCATTTAAAATTCATCATTCAAAATTTAAAATACTATATATGACTACAAACACGCTTCTATTGCTTCTACTTTCTCTATTAATAGCAGGTAGTTTGTCGTATTATCACTATTTTTATAAAGCGCGTTCGACTGCTAAAATCAATTTGTTTTTGGCTTTTTTGCGATTCTTTACGCTTTTTGGATTGTTTGTTTTATTGATTAATCCGAAAATTACCCGTACTATTTTTGAAATTCAAAAAACGCCTTTGGCAATTGTAGTGGACAATTCGAGTTCTATTGTTGATTTAAAAGCCAAAGAAACCGCTTTGGAATTGTATCAAACATTGTCCTCCAATGCGGCGTTGAAAGATAAGTTTGAACTGCAATCGTTTCAATTTGATTCCCAATTTCAACTTTCGAATTCGTTTTCATTCAAAGGCACCCAAACCAATATTGATGAAGTTGCTAAAAACCTGAAAACGATAAATAAAAACAAAACCTACCCAACGGTTTTATTGACCGATGGAAATCAAACTACAGGTGACGATTTTGTATATAGTTTTGATGCGAATAACAAAGTATTCCCTTTGATTTTAGGCGACACTACGACTTCATTGGATTTAAAAATCAACCAGTTGAATGTCAACAAATATGCGTTTCACAAAAACAAATTTCCTGTTGAGGTGTTTTTGAGTTACACAGGAAACAAAACGGTAGCTGCCAATTTTAGTATTTCGCAAGGAAATTCGGTTTTATGCAAACAAACAATAGCTTTTTCGGCTACAAAAAAATCAGCCGTACTAAATGTGTTATTGCCTGCAAATACAGTCGGATTACAAGTTTTTAAAGCGGCTATTACTTCTGTAGAAAAAGAAAAAAACAACTACAATAATGTCAAAAATTTTGCCGTTGAAGTGCTTGACCAAAAATCAGAAATAGCCATCGTTTCTGCCATTAATCATCCTGATTTGGGAGCGTTAAAACGAGCTATTGAGACCAATGCGCAACGCAAAGTTACTATCGTAAAACCTAGCGATGTCAAATCTTTATTGGACTATAATGTATTGATTTTGTATCAACCGACTGCCGAGTTTAAATCTGTTTTTGATGGAAATAAAGCCGCAGGAATCAACACTTTTATCATCACAGGAAACACTACGGATTTTGGTTTTTTAAACCAGCAACAATCCAATTTTGTTTTTAAAATGAGTAATCAAAAAGAAGATTATTTAGCTGATTTTAATACTCAATTCAACCTTTTTGCCATAGATAATATTGGTTTTGAAAATTTTCCGCCTTTACAAAATGCTTTTGGATCCATTACTACCACGGGCAATGTGACCGTTTTGTTGCAATCTAAAATCAGAAATATAGCTACCAATGCACCTTTATTGGCTTTTGCCGAAAACCAAGGCAAACGTGCTGCTTTTCTATTAGGTGAAAATTGTTGGAAATGGCGATTGCAAAGTCATGTTGACAACCAATCGTATGAAAAATTCGATATTTTTATAGATAAAATCATTCAGTTTTTAGGTTCGAATGACAGTAAAAAATCGTTAGTAGTCAACCACGAACGATTCTATAATTCTGGTGAATCCATAGAAATTACCGCACAATATTTCAATAAAAATTATGAATTTGATGATAAAGCACGATTGACTATTTCTGTGACGAATAACAAAACAAAGCAAGTCAAAAATTACGATTTATTAAAAACGACAAATACTTTCAAAACCAATTTAGATGGGCTTTCTGCAGGACAATATGCTTTTACAGTGAAAGAATTGACTTCAAAAACGGCTTATTCGGGCACTTTTGAAATCTTAGATTTTGACATTGAAAAACAATTCGTCAATCCTGATGTCACACGTTTAAAACAATTGGCAACTCAAACAAAAGGAGCTGTTTATATGCCGAATCAAATAGAAAGTTTGATTCAAAAGTTAATTGAAAATGAAGATTACAAAGCAGTTCAAAAAGCAACAGTTAAAAAAATCCCTTTAATCGACAGTGTTTTATTGTTGATACTAATTGTTGTTTCCTTAGCTTCGGAATGGTTTATTAGAAAATATAACGGAATGTTGTAAAAAAAACTCCTCACAATCTTGGAGGAGTTTAATGTCAACATTGAGAATTGAATTATTTTACTTTTCCATTAACTACTGCAACTACAGAACCCACAATAGTTCCTAACAAAACAGAAATGGCAATATCAAGTGCTACCATTGGATAATTTATTGTTTCCGCTGTTGCATTCATAAAAAAGTTGGTGTACATGGCCAATAATAATCCAAAAAAAGCACCATATTTCATCCCTGGAATACATTTAGAAACTTGTGCACCAATCGCGTAAATAAATGAGAGCATAAATCCAAAGGTCATACAGCCAAAGAAAATCAAATACAAATTTTCAGTTCCATTGGAAGGAAATGAGTTTTTAAATAAAATCCCATAAAACAACCAACCTAATAGAAAATCAACAATTCCGCCTACTATTCCTGCAAATAAAAATTTTTTTAAATTCATTTTTTTAAGAGTTTTTTTGGTTAATAAAAACAAATATAGCTAATGATTTTGATAATAATATATTTTTTGTAGAAATTAAGTGATTGTAGGTTGTTATTTAATGACAATTAACATGTCACTAAATGCTCTTGTTTAATTTTCAACTGAGTTGAAAATACAGTAAATGAAAATTAAATTGTCTAAGAAATAGCTTTGGTTTTATTTCATCAAACAATCTTTCAACGCAATTTTTAAGTTTTTAAATTGAAATTGGAAACCTAATTTTTCTATTTTATCAGAAGAAACACGCCTTCCTTTGAGTATTATTTCACTCATTTCTCCCATGATCAATTGGAGAATAAAAGCAGGAATATTGGGCATCCAAATGGTGTATCCAAAAATTTGCGCCAGCGTTTTTGAAAATTGGGTGTTGTTAGTTTCGTCATGAATTGCTGCATTATAGGCACCTTCCATATTCGGATTACTTAATGCTTCTAGATAGATATTGCACAAATCATCAATATGAATCCAAGGCATATATTGAGTTCCATCACCCAAGGCCGAACCGAGTTTTAATTTAAAAATAGGTGCTAATTTTTTTAAAAATCCTTCGGCATTGCCTAAAACTAAACCGGTTCGAATTTTTACAGTTCGAATTTGTAAATCACTGATTTTGTCGGCGGCAGCTTCCCATTTTTGGCAAGTAGTTCCTAAGAAATCATTGGCTGGAGCTGTATTTTCATTACAAATTTCAAAACCATTTACAGCTCCATAAATACCTACTCCTGAAGCTGAAACAAAGGCATCAATTTTCTTATTGTGTTTTATTAAAGTGTCATATAGCAATTGAATAGGTTGCTCTCTACTATTAACAATCGCTAATTTTCTTTTGGTTGTCCATCGGCTTTCTGCAATGTTTTCCCCAGCAAGATGTATAATGTAGTCGGCTTTTAATACGGATCTTTCATCTATATATTTTTTAGAAATATCCCATTTGAAATAGGTAACATCAGAAGTATTCTGTTTTACATTTCTACTTAAAATTAAAACAGAATAGCCTTTTAAAACTAATAAATCAGTTAAATGCTTGCCTATAAATCCTGTTCCACCTGTAATTAGTACATTTTTTTTCATAGTAACAAAGTTAGTTGTTTTTTATCAAATATAAACATTAACATTTATTTTGTTTAATAAAATATTAATATGATTAAACAAAACAATATCTTTGTACTTTAATTTAATAAATGGAATTATGGCGACTAAAAAATTACCTGTTACACGAGACAAAATTGTCTCTATGTATATGAACTTTAGATTGGAGAATAATGACAAACCCAAATCAGTTTATCAATTCGCGAAATCAAATGGTTTTGAAGAAACTGAATTCTATTCTTTTTTTGCAAGTATAGAAAATGTTGAAAAAGAAGTCTTTAAAATATTTTTAGAAAAAACAGTCGATTTGATTCAGAAAGACAGCAATTATGAAGAATATGATATGAAAACTAAAATGCTTAGTTTTTATTTTACATTTTTCGAACTTCTATCAGCTAATAGAAGCTATGTTGTATTGAGTTTGAAAGAAAACAAAAATCAATTGAAAAATCTAATGCAACTCAGCGCTCTAAGAACTAGTTTCAAAAATTATGTTTCTGAAATTATTTCAGATGACATTAGGATTAAAATCGAAAAATTGCAGGAAATTCAAGAAAAGGCAATACAAGAAACGGCTTGGATTCAGTTTTTATTAACGATGAAATTCTGGTTAGACGACGAATCACCTGCATTTGAAAAAACAGATATTTACATTGAAAAATCAGTAAAACTAAGTTTCGAATTAATGAATATTGCACCAATTGATAGCTTAATTGATTTTGGAAAATTTATTTTCAAAGAAAAAATACAAACCACAAAATGAAAACCATAGACTATATTCCGACTTCAAAAATAGAAAGAGCTACTAAATTAGTTCAAACAGGGGCAAAAGTAGGCGTTAATTATCTAAAATATTACGGTGAAAAAATGGTTAATAGCGATTTGAGTCGTGATAAACTCAACGAAAACAATGCAGAAGATATTTATGATGGATTAAAAAGTTTGAAAGGTAGCGCGCTTAAAGTAGCGCAGATGTTGAGTATGGACAAGAGTTTTTTACCACAAGCTTATGTGGAGAAATTCTCTTTATCGCAATTTTCTGTACCACCGCTTTCTGCTCCTTTGGTTTTAAAAACATTCAAGAACAATTTTGGAAAAACACCTTATGAAATCTTTGATGAATTCAATGCAAATTCGGTAAATGCGGCAAGTATTGGGCAAGTTCATTTGGCCGTTAAAGACAATAAAAAACTTGCAGTAAAAATTCAATATCCAGGTGTAGCCAATAGTATTTCTTCGGATTTGGCTTTGGTAAAACCCATTGCTATTCGAATGTTCAACCTTCAAGGTAAAGATTCCGATAAGTATTTCAAGGAAGTGGAAGATAAATTAATCGAGGAAACCAACTATATATTGGAATTGAAACAAAGCCAAGAAGTATCGATTGCTTGCAATAAAATAGAAAATCTCGTATTTCCGAATTATTATCCGGAGTATTCTTCAGATAAAATCATCACGATGGACTGGATGACAGGAATCCATTTGTCGGAATTTACGAAAAGCAATACTAATAAAGAAATTGCAAATAAAATTGGTCAAGCCTTGTGGGACTTCTATATGTATCAAATTCATATTTTAAAGAAAGTTCATGCTGATCCACATCCGGGAAACTTTTTGGTAAACCAACAAAACCAACTGGTTGCGTTAGATTTTGGATGTATGAAACAAATTCCAAACGAATTTTATGTTCCTTATTTTGAGTTAATTAACAAAGAAGTTATTGACAACAAGAAACTTTTTAGCGAAAAATTATTTGAGTTAGAAATCCTTCGAGAAGATGATTCCAAAGAAGAAATTGACTATTTCACTCAAATGTTTTACGATTTATTATCGCTGTTTACTCAACCATTTCAATCGGAGAATTTTGACTTTGCTGATGAAGTATTCTTTGGAAACATTGCACAATTAGGCGAACGATTTGCTAAAGATACCAACCTAAGAAAAATGAACGGGAATCGCGGTTCTAAACATTTTATATATATGAACCGAACTTTTTTTGGATTGTATAACTTGATGTTCGATTT
>CAIRNC010000455.1 GCA_903879875.1 uncultured Bacteroidota bacterium | reverse complement strand
TGTAATTAATGGTTTGTCAGGATTTTTATTTTTTAAAGACAGAAATAAGGATACAAATATTAAAAGTGCTTTTTTATATTTAATTTCGAATGTATTAGTTTCATTAGGAATTGTTATTGGGGGAGTAATTATATATTTTACACATTTGTATTGGATAGATCCAGTTATTAGTATTATAATTTGTTTTATAATTATTTCAAGCACTTGGAATCTGCTTAAAGACAGTTTGAAAATGACATTGGATGGGGTGCCAAAAAATGTGGATGTTGTTAGAATCAAGAATAAAATTTTAGAAAATGAAATTATATATTCTATACATCATTTACATATTTGGGCTATTAGCAGTAGAGAAAATGCACTCGCCGTTCATATTATTATAAAAGAAAATAATTTGAAACAATTTGAAGTAATTAAACTTCAATTACAACACGATTTAAAAAGACTTAAAATCCATCATACAACATTTCAATTGGAAACGGAGGATTGTAAAGATAAATACTGATTATCTCCATTTTTAAACTTATTTTTACTTTTAATTTAATTTTCTCGCTACATTTTTAATTCAAAATCTTATACATGAAAATAGCAATTGTTTGTTATCCTACCTTTGGAGGAAGTGGCGTTGTTGCTACCGAATTAGGTTTAGAACTTGCCCGTCGAGGGCATGAAATCCATTTTATAACCTACAGTCAACCCGTTCGATTAGCACTTTTGAATCCCAATGTACATTATCATGAAGTAAATGTACCTGAATATCCATTGTTTCATTATCAACCTTATGAATTGGCTTTATCTAGTAAATTAGTAGATATGGTGAAGCTTCATAAGATTGAAGTTTTGCATGTTCATTACGCAATTCCTCATGCGTATGCAGGTTATATGGCGAAGCAAATGTTGAAAGAGGAAGGCATTGAAATCCCAATGATTACAACACTTCACGGGACAGATATAACGCTTGTAGGCAATCATCCGTTTTATAAACCAGCGGTTACTTTTAGTATCAATAAGTCAGACATTGTAACTTCTGTTTCTAAAAGTTTGAAAGAGGAAACTTTAAAATTATTTGATATTAAGAATGAAATTGTAGTGGTTCCCAATTTTATCGAATTGGATAAAATTGCAGACGAGCAACATAGCAGCTGTCATCGCTCTGTCATGGCTAATGCTGATGAACGTATCATTACTCATATTAGTAATTTTAGAAAAGTAAAACGAATTCCAGATGTCATAAAAATATTTCATTTGATTCAACAAATAATACCAGCAAAATTAATGATGGTAGGGGATGGCCCTGAAAAAGAAAAAGCAGAACAATTGTGTGAAGAACTTGGTATTTCCGACAAAGTAATTTTCTTTGGAAATAGTAATGAAGTAGATCGAATTTTGAGTTATACCGATTTGTTTTTATTACCATCTCAAACAGAGAGTTTCGGATTGGCAGCTTTAGAAGCTATGGCTTGTGGAGTTCCCGTTATTTCCAGTAATTCGGGTGGATTGCCCGAAGTTAATTTTGAGGGAGTTTCAGGCTATTTGAGCGATGTGGGAGCTATTGATGAGATGGCAGAAAATGCTTTGAAAATTTTGATGAGTGATGCAAATTTAGCGGAATTTAAAAAAAATGCACTTTCAGTAGCACAAAAATTCGACATTAAAGCCATACTACCATTGTACGAAAATTTATATTTGGAGGCACTTAATAAAATGACTAAATGAAAAAATATTTAATAATATGTATTTCATTTTTTGTAGTTTCCTGCGGATTTCATTCCTCTTCAACTAAAAAACCTTTATTTGAAATTTTAGCACAACGATCTGAAGGTGGCGCTTCAATTAAATTTTATGAAATAATTTCAGAGCCTGATGAGTTTTTGATGATTAAAAATGATCCTGAATTGAAAAGAAAAGTAAAATCGAACGACATCAGTACGTGTAATTTTCTAATTTTAAATTTAGGAGAAAAAACAACAGGAGGTTATGCTGTAGCTGTTGAAAGTGCCGTTGAAACTGAAAAAAACATTATCCTTACAGTAAAAGAAGTGGCACCAAAAGCAGGGGCTTTAGTAACAGATGCTTTTACAAATCCGTTTTGTATTGTAAAAATTAATTCTAAAAAAGAAGTTATTTTCAATTAAATAAATCCTATCATCTTTATAAAATGATAGGATTTATTATTTGGATGTAATTTGATTTTTTAAAATCGATATCGGATTCCTAGAGCCAAATCGGGTCCGAAAGTGTTTAAATTTTGGTTACTGTATTTATAATCCCCAAAACCAATTTCAGGTCTAAAATCTAATGAAAGTTGTAGTGGAAAGTCGAATAAATATTCGATTCCGATGTCACCTGCCACTAATAAAAAAGTACCACTTGTAGGATAATTGTTTACTACATTATTGGAGTAAGAGCCAATTCCACCGCCTGCGCCTGCATACCAATTAAATCCACCATCAATTTGCCAAACCCATTGGTATAAACCTTCTAATTTAATAGCACGAGAATCATAATAATATCCATTTAAACGATAAGCTTGATTTCTAGTTCCTAAGTCGAGTTCCAAGCGATTGTTTTTTGATAACCCTCGCTGATAAGAGATTTCCCCTCCAAAACCATCGTTATTTCCTAAACGTAAACCAATAGCATTTTTAGAAATTTCTTGAGCTGTTGCGCTAAATCCCAATCCAAGTAGGAGTACAGCAGATATAATAACTTTTTTCATGTTTTTTTATTTTGTTTTACAAATCTATAACGAATCTGTAGCTTGAATATTACAAAATGATCAAATAAATTTACATAATTCATAGTATTTTAAATACAATTCTTTCTCTCCCGTTTTTATTGAGAATTATTTTCAAAAATCTAGTGCATTGATTCTGAAATATCTATTTTTTTCTTTTTCCCTTTTTTGATTACCAAAACAAACGGAATGCAAACTAAAAATAAAATGCCAAGCCAGGAAAAAACATCCATATACGAAAGTACTGCAGCTTGTTTCATAACACCAAATTCCAAGGATTGATAGGCTTTTCCTAATGCTTCGCTGGCGCTGAAACCTTTAGTCATAAAGCTTTTTTGCAAAAGTTCCACGCGCTGTTGCACATTATAAGCCGTTTTGTCCAAATGTGAAATCAAATTGACACGGTGCTGTTGATTGAATCTCGCAATAAAAGTAGTTATGATTGCAATTCCAAACGAACCACCCAACTGCCGCATCATACCGGTAAAAGCAGCACCTTCACCAATACTTTTTCCTTTCAAAGTCGATAAGGAAAGTGTGGTTATTGGCACAAACAACAATCCCAAACCAATTCCTCTAAGGATTAATGGCCAAAATAGATGTTCTTCGCCTGTATCTGGAGTTAAAACACCACGCATCCAAAATGAAAACACAAAAAACACCATAAAACCGACCGCTACCATATAGGCTTGTGGAATACCTCTTTGAAGCATTTTACCAATAAATGGCATCATAATTCCTGTGGTTATTGAGCTTGGAATGAGCAACAAACCTGCATTTAAAGCACTCCAACCCAAAACCGATTGGGTATAAATCGGGATAATAAATGTTGAGCCATAAAGTCCAAATCCTAGTATAAAACTCATAATAGTTCCCACTCGAAGGTTGGTGTCTTTTAGTACTTTGAGGTTCACAATAGGATGTGCATAAGTCATTTCTCTCCAAATGAATGCCAACAATCCAAAGGCACTAATAACAGATAAGACTACAATACGGGTATCGTTAAACCAATCGTCTTGTTGTCCATGTTCTAATACAAATTGTAAAGATCCAATGAACGATGCCAGAAAAAATATGCCCCACCAATCCACTTGATTAGCTGCCAATTTTTCGCCATATTTAGGACTTTTTACAAAAATTAAAGTCAATATGGTAGCAATAATTCCAATCGGAATATTGATATAAAAAATATATGGCCACGAAAAATGATCTGTAATATAACCACCCAAAGGTGGTCCTAAAGTAGGCCCAACAATTACGCCCATTCCATAAATAGCTTGCGCCATACCTCTTTTTGCAACGGGATAACTTTCGGTAATTATGGTTTGTGCGGTAACCAACAAAGCGCCACCACCAAGTCCTTGCATGAATCGAAAAGCAACAAGTTCCCATATATTTGAGGCATTGCCACAAAGAAAAGAAGAAATTGTAAATAGGATTATGGAAGCCGCAAAATAATTGCGTCGCCCAAATTGTTGAGACAACCAACTCGTCATCGGAATTACAATAACATTCGCAATGGCATAAGCCGTAATTACCCATGCAACATCGGTTAGCGTTGCCCCCAAACTGCCTCGCATATTGTTTAGCGCCACGTTTACAATTGTGGTATCTACAATTTCCAGTAAGGCACAAACACACGCGAGCGCGTGCGCGCACCAACTGATACGCGAACGCGGAAACACAC
>CAIRNC010000454.1 GCA_903879875.1 uncultured Bacteroidota bacterium | reverse complement strand
ATGGTCTAAAAAAAAGCATTAATTTTGTCCATTACTCCAAATTTTACGAATTTAAAAGTATTGAAATGTTGGAATAACCATATCACTTCATTAAATCTTACTGGATTAAATCATTTGGAAGAATTAGATTGTAGCAATAATCAAATAACAACTATTGCCACAACAGGCTTAATAGCATTGAAGAAATTTGCCTGTAATAGTAATCAAATTAGTACAATAGATACTTCAACATTAGTTAGTCTTGAAGAATTTACTTGTACTTCTAATTTGCTGACATCAATAAACACAACTCCCTTATCAAATCTAAAAAAATATTATTGCAATTACAATAATTTAGGCAGTTTGGACGTTAGTTCGCTACAAAATTTGCGCCTTTTAGTTTGTAATAATTCGCAACTAACTAGTTTAAATATTGCTAATATTGCAAGTTTACAAGAAGTTATTTGTAGTGAAAATCCATTAAATACTTTAAACTTAGCAGGTTTAAGCGGATTACGTTATTTAGAAGCCGTTAATAATTCATTTAGTACAATAGATGTTCAACCACTTACTGCTATTCAAAGACTAGAATTAAGCAACAATCCATTAACAAATCTCAATATAAATGGATTAACTACTTTAAGTCAGCTTCATATTGTTAATACACTTCTTCAAACTATAGATTGTAGTCAAACGGGGGTTCAGCAACTTTGGTGTAATGATAGCCCAAATATTACCTATATAAATGTAAAAAACAATATAATATCCTATAGCGACCCAGACATGTTATTTTTCGCATTTAGATTTGAAAATTTACCATTATTAACAGGAATTTGTCTTGATAATGGGGAACAAAACAATTTGTCTTTAACAAGTTATAATAACTCTGGAAATGTAATTGTATACACTGGGACAAATTGTGAAACGGTGCTAACAATAAACCCACAAGCAACAACAGATTTTAAATTCAATGATTATTTGAGTTTTTATCCGAATCCCGTAAAAACCGAATTAACCGTTAATTTAAAAAATGACATTCAAATTAGTTCCATTTCAATTTACAATATGTTAGGGCAATTAGTTCAAAAAGTCCCAAATTGCAATGCTATCTACCCAATTCAAATTAATGTAACAAAATTTGAAACAGGGACTTATTTAATGAATTTCACTACCAACAAAGGTAGTTTTATCCAAAAACTAATAAAAATATAGATTTTAAGAAATAAGGAAGCCTATTTTTTTTACAAATAACGGCACATCTAGAAAACTAGATTATATAAAAAACTCCAAACCTGAATAGATTTGGAGTTTTTTTGTGTTCTTTATTCTTCATCAACACTACCACCAGAACTTTCTTCTTTCGATAGACTTTTTGGTGCTTTATGATAATTGATAGAGGAACCGCTAGAGGCTTTGGCATCGAGTTTCAAAATCGGATATACATCCGTACTGCTACCACTATTGGATTGCGCAATCACTTCGTTTGCCATTAACTTTTCTGCATCAATACTACTTCCGCTTTCTGAAGTTGTTTCTAGTTTTAATGCTTTTCCACTGGCTTCTATGGTGCTTCCACTGGCACTTTCTAAAGTTATAGCGTCGGCTTCAACTGTAATATTTATTGTACTTCCGCTGTCTGATTCTACCGCTAATAGGGGCGTAATCAATGTGTTTTGGCTTTTAATTTCTGCGCCACTATCAGCGCTTAACCCTTTTATGATTGGCATTTTTACCGTTACCCTAGGTGTTTCGGTAGCATTGTAACTTTTGTCGGCTTCAACAATTAGCACCCCGTTTTCCACTTTAGTAACAATTAGTTTTTGCAAATTATCATCGGTTGCAACAGTAACAGATTTATCATCCGATTGTTCTACAATTACTTCAATGCCATTGCTAACTTCAATTTTACTAAAGTCTGAATTTATTGCACGAGTTTGTGTGGTAATGTTTCCACTTCCTTTTTCACCTCTGCCCAAATCGATGGAATATTTACAGGAGGCAAAAAGCATGGCTACAAAAGCTATAGCTACTAATTTGGTTAAATAAACAATTATTTTTATCATGATTTCTTATTTTTTAATGATTACTCCGTTAACGTCAGTTGTTAGTCCTTTTTTTGTATTTGAAACTTCTTTTATTAATACTTTTTCACCGTTTACATTTACAGATGTTGTTGTAGTTATAATGGTGTCTTTATTCGTATTGATTTCTACATCATTATATTCGTTTTCCACTTCTGGACAATTTAAACAAACCACTTTATCATCATTCACGCGATAAATATATCGGTCTGAACTGAAATGAAGATTAAAAAAATCATCGCTAGAACGGTCATAGTTTTCTAAGCTGGCATCGGCTTTAAATAGCGTGCCTTTTGGTAAATACAAAATGATTTCAACTTCTTGATCACGGTATTTGTTTTTAAAATCAGCTAACAAATAATTGTCTAAAATCAAATGATTCCCAACGATTTTATAACCATATTTGATTTTGTCAGCTCTTAATTTGGCTTCTGATAATGATTTTCCTTTGGCTTCTTTTTCAATTTGAAGATAAGGTAATTTTTCATCTGTTTTCATAATTTTAATACTCACTTCATTGGAGTAAATCACATTTGCATTGGTCGAATCTTGAGTAATTTTAAAATCATTATGTTCATCAACATTTTTTGCAAAATAATCGTTGTGTTTGAATTTTACAAAAAGAGTATCGGTTGGCGCAAGATTTATAGTTTCTTTCTGAACGACTCTACCGTCAATTGCATAAGCGGAAGCTTGATTAATTCCAATAGTTATACAAAGCGCAATTGATATCAACCAAAGTGCTAACAAAGTCGATTTAGCAATTGTTCCAATCGATTTCAGGTTTGGAGAAAGTAATTTGAAACCTAAAAGTGCTAGGAAAAAGAACGGAATTCCAACAGCAAAAAGCATGAGTAATCCAAAAGACCAAATTGGAAAATCAGTAAAATTACCCGCTTCTATAAAAGTGGTCCAAGGAAATTCGATAAAAGAAACCGAACCCAAAGTGAAAACACCAATCAGTAGTCCAACCAACACTGGCAAAGAACATATTATAATTATTACACCTAAAATTTTGGCAAATACTTTAAAAATTGATACGGAAATTTCTCCAATGTTTGAAGCTACACTTTCCACACCTGTTTTTACTTGATTGCCCATTTTGTCGTAATCAACATTTTTAAGCTTTTCGGAAACAGTATCAAACTCTTCACGTACTTTTTTCTCAATATTAGAAATAGTAACCGGTTCGCCTTTCATTTCTAGTTTATCCGATGTAGTGATGGCTTCTGGCATTGCTATCCAAAGGATTAAATAAATAAAAAATCCTGCGCCGCCCGCCGATACAATTACCAAGAAGAGTAATCTAATCCAAGCTTTATCAATACCAAAATAATGACCTAATCCCGACGCAACTCCTCCAATAACTCCCGTATCTCTATCGCGATATAATTTTCTGGTGCTTCTGTTCGATGAAGCATTGTAACTTTTAGCCACTGGTTCGTCACCATCATTATCGATTCTGTAATCTTCGGGTTGTCCCATTACAGCAATTACTTCGTCTAATTCTCTAAGATTGATGACTTGTTTGTCGTTCGTATGTTTTTCCGAAATTAATTCGGCTATACGCATTTCGATATCTTTGATTATTTCGTCTTGCCCATTTGAATTGGAAAGCGAACGTTTAATTGCGTCAAAATAACGAGATAATTTTTGGTAGGCATCTTCGTCTATATGAAAGAACATTCCTCCTAAATTGATGTTTACAGTTTTGTTCATGACTTTTATTTTTGTGTTGTTATAATGTTTACTGCATCAGACAATTCGGTCCAAGTGCTATTTAATTCGTTTAAAAAAGTTTGTCCAATTTCGGTTAAGCCATAGTATTTTCTTGGCGGTCCAGAAAGTGATTCTTCCCAACGGTAGTTGAGTAATCCATCGTTTTTCAGTCTTGTAAGTAAAGGATACACAGTGCCTTCTACTACAAGCAATTTAGCGTTTTTAAGGGTGTCTAAAATTTCCGAAGTGTAAGCATCTTTCTCTTTTAAAACCGATAAGATGCAAAACTCGAGAACCCCTTTGCGCATTTGGGCTTTTGTGTTTTCAATGTTCATAATGTCATTTTTTTTAATTTTTGATTAAACTGATTGTTTTTTGATTGATGATTGATTGATTTTTATTTTATAAAATGTATGGTTAAAGGATATTTAAAATCATCTCCGTTAGCCGTTTTTACCGCTGCATAAATGATTAAGAAAAATTCTGCTATTTTGATAGTAAAAAATAAGAAAACTGCGAAAAGTGCAATTAGTACTAATCCAGAAACATTTTCTAAATGAAATGAATTAATTTCAAAATGGTTCAGGTTGATGGAGTCTGAAATCGAGATTCCATTTACTACAGTTGCAATAAAAATTGGAACAGCTATTAATACTAAAATTAAGGAGTAAATGAACAAACTTAATTGAAAGTTCAATACTTGTTTTCCTTGCTGGTCAATGTATGTGGCTTTTTCTTTCATAGAACTCCATAAAATAAGCGGAAATATAAAGTTCCCGAAAGGGAATACATATTGACTTAATGCGCTCAAGTGAAGTAATGTAGCTTTGTTTTTGTTATCTTTTGTTTCCATATTTAGTTTCTTTTTTGCTTTTTTAAAACTAGGCATTTTGCACACCTAGTAATTTCTTATGCAAATATATAGCTAAAAGACAGTATCTTGTTTTACATAGTACTAAATATTAACATATAATTAACATTTAACGATGTCTTGTTACTGTTTTGAAAGTATAAATTTTCCGAAAATAGGAACTCCTCGAGTAAAGATTTTTGACTCGGATTAATTTGATTTCATAGGTAAATCGTGTACGAAAACGTGTACGGAGAGTAGAAGTAGTGAGATTTTTGCATAAAAAAAGCGGTTTAGTGTACGCTAAACCGCTTTTTTATTGAATTTCCTTTTGTAGCGAGGACGGGAGTTGAACCCGTGACCTCAGGGTTATGAATTTGATATTTTTTTTAAAAAATAACTAAATTATCCCTTATATTACTTGATTTTTTATAAAATCGTGTACTGAATCGTGTACTGTTATTATTAATATTTTTTGCTAAATTAATAAAAATTAATCAATATTAATAATCGGATTATAAAAGTTATCAACCAAATCAAAAGCGGATATTAAATTTAGAATTTCAGGATATATTTTAGCTATTCTTTTTACCTCAATTTCAGTTTTAGAAACATTTATAATTGGTTACACTAGATAAAATACTAATTCCATCAGACAAAAGAATAATGTCGTCTGACACGAGATTTATGCAACCCTTTTTATGGTGCATATTGTTTTTGTTGTCTTTGTTTGTGATGCACCTCGTGTTGAGTTAATCAGTCGGTTTTGCATCTCAAAACAAATTAGAAAGTATTGTGTTATTATTTTTAATTCATAAAAAAAGTCTTAATATAAAATTTAACATTTTTGATGACGATTTATGGATTGCAATTTTATTACAATCAGTGTTTCCAAAATAGAAAAAGACACACAGACAGCACGGATTTTTATTTTATAATCAGCGTAATTAGTTGTAAATCATTTAAATATGAAGCGAAAAACACATGATTTTAATAAAGGCACCCAAAAATTAGAGCTAAGTGGTGTTTGTCATTAAAGCACCAACATAAAAACTAACCTTTTTACTTATTAGCATCAAAAATTGTTGATATAAAATGACATTATCACCCTTTCTGAAAATTTAACATTTATAACTAATAAGACTATTTTTTTCGTTAAACAGTAGTTTATATTATTTGAAATACAAAAAATAAAATTAAAAATTACTGCACGATATAAAAAGTCAAACATTTCTTAATGTTGAAATTTGGTTTGTTAGAAAATTATGGATACGTTTGCTTAAACAAAAAACGTATTTTATCCGATTGTTTTTGATTTTAATCGGTGTTCATGTTAGAAGAAGCTTAACTTTATTTTTATTATGAAACAGCTTTTTAAAATATATTACTAAAATTATGTTTAAAAAACTTTTTTAAAATTTTAACATTAATTACGGTAAAACCGTAATTTGGATAAAAAACTTGT
>CAIRNC010000453.1 GCA_903879875.1 uncultured Bacteroidota bacterium | reverse complement strand
TGATTTTTTTAGAATTTCCATACGATTTTTGTTTTTAAAAGATTATAATTATAAGTGTAATTTGTTGTATTAGTAGTTGTTTCAAAGGTGTTTAGGTTGGTTTTAACTTCTGTCCAATAACTAGCTTCCCGTTCTTGCATGCCATAGCCTAATGATAAATCTATTTTTTTGAAATAAAAATTCAAATTTGTACCAGCATACCAATTGATTTGATTTGGTGTGTTGAACACAAAAAGCCCGTTTTCACTCACATAATTTTGGTGATTTCCATAAGCACCATAACCTTCAATCCATACTTTTTTAGCTAGTTTTAAGCCAATCAATTGTGAATAAATAACATGATTTTCATTTTCGTACTTTACCATTCCAACTTTTGAATTTCCATAAAAATTCAGGTTTCCGAATGGAAAATAACTTAAGGAACCTTCAGCACAAATGATTTTTGATTCTGATAAGTTGGAATAATTAGCAGCAATTGTAGGTTCAACATACTTTAATTTTTTGCTCAATGACAAACTACCAGAAAAGTTGGTAATAACTGTTTTCGTAATTGAATAAGGTTGATTTGGAGGAAAAGGCAACGGGGCGATATATGTATAATAACTTGAGTTATATACTCCAATTCCAGCACCAATATTCCAACCATTAAGATAATAATTGGCTATACCATTCCATTGGAAATAGTTGTTTTTATTAGTGAAAATTTCCGTTCGATTTATATATTGAAAGATATCGTTTGAAGTGTTCGATACTGCAGAAACAATATTTTGAAATTTGAATTTAGCCCCTATTTGATTAGAAATTGAAACATTTGCAAAGGCTACATCGGAATAAAAAGTGCCATATCCCAAAGGATTAGGTTGATTAAATTGGTTGGTGCCTCTTAAATTTGAATTGCTAAAATTGTCAAAATTATTGGTTTTTAAAACACCTACTTCGGCTGCTATTGATTTAAAAAACGGATTTTTGAAATTTATTTTCTCTTTTAAATCATCAGGCAAAAGCGTTAAAAGTTCGGCTGCTTTTTTCATTTCTATTCGTAAAAATGTAGGCATAATAAAGGTATTCTAATACACCAGCATCATTACTACCAAGGCTTTTTGCTTTCTCCAAATGCGTTATAGCTGCTTCATAATTTTTAATTTGATAACAAGAAACGCCTATTCTGTATCGAATATAGTAACTATCCGCGCCTTGATTTATAGCTTGACGCCCTATTTTGATGGTGGTTTTATAATCATTTTTTATAAACGAATTATAAGTATCCATTTCGGCTTGACCAACACTTGTATTTTGTGCGTTGGAGCAGATATAAGTAAGAAGGAAAAGTGTAATTAGTAAGCTTCGCATGCTATTCAATATTTGTTTTTTGTTTTTTGATTTTCAATTTCTATAATTGAATTTTCAAAAATTGTTAGGGTTGATTTCTTTTCAAAAAAAGATTTGCCTAAAAGTCTTGTTTTATAATTCGAACTCATTGTAATTTTTGTAGGACTAATTTGATTGTCAATTTTAATCACTTTAGAACTAAAACTGATATCAATTAAGTTATAAATTGGGGCTAAAATATCGTTAATGTATTGCATACCAAAATTGGTAAACAAATAATTAGGCATAAAATATTCAAGCGTAATTGTAGGGTAGTAGCCTAATAACAGGGCATAACATGATTTATAAAACTCAAATAAACCCGATTTTTTACTACCTACATAATTTTCAAAAGTAAAGAGGATTCCATCATTTTTAAAAAACAATTTCGTTTCTGTTTTCTCACAATAGAAATACAGTTGGTTCCATTCGTTGGTGAAAATTTCAAATTTTTCTATAGTTTTCGTTCTTTCATTTGTAATAAGTAAACGATTATTAGGCTTAAAATTGAAGGCATTATGGAGTATATCCAAAGGTTCTACATTGCTTATTATCGTATTTTCTTCTGGTATTTCATTGATTTTTAAACTCAACAAATTGTCTTTATTTTCAATGAAATAGGAGAGTGGCAAAGGCACTGTTTTTGCACCAAACGTAGGAATATGTTGTGCTTGAAAATGAATGTGAGGTTCAGGAGACCGACCCGAATTTCCACAAGTGGCAATAATGGTTCCTTTTTTTACATAATCACCAATATTAACCAAAAAACTATCTTTTTTAATATGACTTATTTGTGAATACAATCCGTTTAAATGGTTGATAATAATAGAGTTTCCCCAGTTTTGAAGCACATTTACTTCATTGATTTCATTTTCTTCGACATAATTGATAGCATCATAAACATAGCCATCTGCGGGTGCTAAAATGGGTTTGTTATAGCAATAAAAATCAGCTAATTTTTGACCATAATTGTTGTAAGTATCTTGCTTTTCGTCGCAAATGACAAAGTCTAATGCTTTGCCCCAATCGCCAAGATGCGTGATTTTTCCATCATAACCTTGACTTACAAACCATTCTCCCCAAAAAGGTAAAAACATAGTATAATACGGATTTACAACTTTTCTTTTCAGATGATGTAAATAGTCATACAGTGCTTTCTCTGGCGAATTATAGCTGGTGTTTGCTGGGATAATGAGTTTGTAATCATGTCGTGAATACAATATATAAAGTGTAATTGACGTTAAAATCGAAAAGGACATCGACATCGAATTCATTTGAAAAACAAACATAATTTTGCCCAAAGTAATCATTATAAACATGAGAATTGGACTTAAAAAAAACACCAACAAAATCGAATAAATATTTGGAATATAAAAATAACAACCCAAGGCTATGGCTAAGAAAATAAAGTTTACTCCTGAATAAAAATAGGTCAAATTCTCTAAATTTCCACCCATAATATGGTAAAAAAACAAAGCTGAATAGAAACCAATAAAGGCATATAGCACTACAATTCTTGAAAATATAAACATTCCAAAAAGTATTAACAGTCCGCCTAGAACACTTTTTTGATAAAAAATGGTAGAAAGTGTAATCAGAAAAACTTTAAAATGATTGGGAATAGTAATTAAATCCAAAGAATGCACCATTCGATACCAATTGTTTTGGTTCAAGAATACCAAAGTGTTTTCGTGAAAAACAAAATCCATATTGACATTAAAAACATCAAAACTCTTGGTTGACATCGAAATGATATTTACAATAATAAAAAACGGAATGGTTAAAAACGGCAAATGATATTTTCCAAAATAATTCTTGCACCAAATGGTAATTACAACTGAAATTAAAATAGCAATAAAAAATAACCCGATGAAAAATTTATTTATTTCGTAACTGTAAGCAATGGATAAACCAACTAAAACCGCATTAAAGCCTAAAACACCCGATCGAATTTCGAGTTTACTATAGCCCAATCGAACCAGTAATAAATGAAAAAACAAGATAAAGCCCAAGCCAACCAAACCAATTTGAGGTGTCATAAAAGTCACAAACATTAAAATAAATGCCAATAGTTTGTTATTGGAAAATAAAATAATGCTGTAACTGTTCAGCGTACTTTCGACCCAAAAATTATTCAGAATTGCTTTGAAATTCATTTATTGTTTTTAAAAAAATAACGGTGCTAAGATACAAACTTTGCCATTTCCATTATTGGATTTGGCATTTCCGTTAATGGAAACGGCACTTCCATCATTGACTTTGGTATTTCCATTAATGGATTTGGTATTTCCATCATTGGATTTGGCATTTCCGTTAATGGAAATGCCATTTCAACTATTGGATTTGAAACAAATTTTTACTGACTTAACGTTTTACAAACTAAATTTAGTCAAATGTTCTGGTTTTCTTTCAGGAGCTTCGATGGTATCTACCGTTTCGTTTTCACGAATGATGTGCACGTCGCCTTTTAGGTCAATCAAAACTACTTTTGGTCGCATTTGTATAAATTGCATCCATTGCGTCATATTGTAAGCGCCAACACGGTGCACGACAACATTATCGCCTTGATTTAATAATGGCAAGGAAATGTTATCATTTACAACATCAATATTCATACATAATGGACCGTAACAAACCGTTTCTTCGGTATGATGTGAAAAAGGTTGTGCCGGAGAAATTTTGTGATTGTACCAAAAAGCAGTAAACAAAATATTGACACCAAAATCAAATATTGTGGCTCTTCGACCATCGCTTAGCGTTTTGTTTGCAATTACAGAACCTAACAAATAGCCTGCATCGTCAACCATTGCACGACCTGTTTCTAGAATTATTAAAGGTAAATCTTCTTTTTTGAAACCGAAGTTCAAAACCGTTGAAGTAATAGCTTCTGCATAATCATCGAAGGAAGGTATGATGTCAGCACCTTGCAAATAAGAACCTTTTAACGTATTGGCTGATGCAAAACCGCCTCCAAGATCAATATATTTAATTGTATGGTTCCATTTTAATTTGGTGTGATTCACTAAATCACAAAGTTTCCAAGCAGCAACTGAATAAGCGTTGGCAGACAACATATACGTTCCAATATGACAATGCAAACCTTCTAAAATCATTTCGTCGTGTGACATAATTTTGTTAATAGCATTCCAAGCTTGTCCGTTTTCATAATTGAATCCAAAACGATCCCACATTGGATAAACACCTGTATCCATGTTCATTCGAATTGCAACTCTTGCTTTTTTAGAACCACCTTCAAGTAATTCAGCAAGCATATAAAGTTCATCAAAATGGTCAATATGGATTAAAGAATTGTTTTCGACAGCAGTTTTTAAATCTTCTTTGGATTTTTCAGGACCATTAAAAATAATTTTGTCTCCAGGAACACCATTTCTGATGGCTTTTTGGTATTCAAATATAGATACTACTTCAGCCCATGCGCCTTCTTGATGAAAAACATTGCATACAGCATTGATGTAATTGGTTTTATAACTCCAAGCAAATTGTATTTTTGGATAGCGCGTTTTGAATGCTCTCAAAGCATTTTTATAAGTACTTCTCATGGTACTTTCGCTAATCACAAAAAGGGGAGAACCATATTCTTTAATCAATCCTTTTACCGATACATTATCGATTCTATCTACTGGACCAAATTCTGTTCTGGTTCCAAATTTGTTCATTGATCCCGTGTTTAATTGTTGTATAAACGGGCGTTCGTATGTTTTTTTTGACATTGTTTTTAAAATTTATATGTTTATAAGTATATGTGTTTAGAAAGTTTAGAAAGTTTATGATGTTTTTGAGTCCATAATTTAAAAGATAAGTAACAAAAGTCCTTATAAACTTTCTAAACATATAAACCTTATAAACTTTTCTGAATTAAAATTCCCCTAATGTGCTAATTTTCTCAAAGTCCTTCATTGAAACAATTAAATCTTGAGAATAGCGAATAAACATTTTTCCAGATTCATATTCTTTTTGACTTACGGCTTCATGGCCAAGAGCAATTTTAACTAATGATTCAGGATGATTTTGTCCACAACCTTTAGCAAGATATACCCACGCAGGGAATCGCGGATTCATTTCTAAGAGATAATATACTCCTTCTTTGCTTTTGATAAATTCCAATTCGCAACCGCCTTTCCATTTAGATTTTGAAATAACAGAATGAGCAATATCAATTAATTTTTCATCTTCTAGTGATACACCTGCCCATGCTTTACCTTTATCTGTAATATATAATTTTCGCATTGGAACGGCGCCTAAACAATTTCCTTTTCCATCTCCAATTGCAGTAATGTTTACTTCATTTCCAGAAACGAATTGTTGAATTATAATTGGCAAACCCCATTTTGCACTAATTTTATGAAAATAATTAATAGCTTGTTCGGGTGAAGCCGCAATGGAAGCATCATAAAATTTTCCTTTTACAACCAACGGATAAGAAAATTCATTGGCTAAACCTTGAATTTCCGAAGCACTAAAAATCATTTTATTTTTTGGTACATCCACATCGTATTTTGCACCAAATTCACTTAAAACGGATTTATGTCTTTCTTCAAATTGTTCGGCTGTTGGAAGCGCAGTAGCAATATTGAAAGCCGATTTTAATTCGTCTTGAATCTTAATGAAATTGTGTAGCTCTGCATCAAAATTAGGGATAATGACATCTATATTTTCAATAGAATGAATGTATTCCAAACGTTCTTTTAATACAGTTGTTCCAGCCGAAGGTAGCGGAATTTGGTAGGCTTTATCTACAAATTCTTTCATATAAATACCAGGTTCTAAAGTTTCATATGAAAGACCAATAATGCGCACATCATAGATTTTACTTTCTTTCAGTGCTCTTGCCACCGGAATTCCAGGCCCTGGACTATCAATATTATTGAGCCCAGTTACAGCAACGGTTATTTTTTTCCTAGCCATTGGTATCCACTAATTGATGGTTATTTAATACGTTTAAATACTCGTCAAAATCTTTTTCAATTGTCGATTTATCGGCATTAAATTCAGAAGCAACGGTATCGATAATCTCGGCTTTGGATTTTCCCGCCTTGATTTCATTGATAATCAAAGCACCTAACTCATTTACAGAGAAGCTGTCTCCAGTGGTTGGATTGAAAACAAAACCGTTTTCACTAATGGCTAAATTTCTGTTTACTTTCATTGTTATATTGGTTTAAATTATTCTCTTCTTGGAGGACCTTGTTCTTCGGGACCTCTAGGAGGTCGTCTTTGGTTAGAAAAAATTTTCCCTAAATCTTCCGCTAAATCAATAAAAGAAGGCAATTGATCTTTTCTACAAATACTTTTTATATCTTGAAAATGTTTAAAATGCAATTTTTCAATTTCTTTTTGAATGTTAGCAATTTGATTGATTAAACTATCACTTTTGTTTGTATTTATTTTTTCTTGTTTTAATTCTAAAAACAATTGATTTTTTAAATTTCGAATACCATCATCAAATGCATTAATTTTTAATCTATTTTCATCA
>CAIRNC010000452.1 GCA_903879875.1 uncultured Bacteroidota bacterium | reverse complement strand
TTCTTTCTGTTTACCATCTATAATTTTAACAAAGTGAACATCTGAATTTAAAGCTTCAAATATTGCATTTCGAATATCATTATCTGAAAATGATTCTGTTATAATTATATTGCTTTGCGATGAAACATTCTTTAAAGCATTAATTTGATTTTCTATATACATACCAGTAATAACTTTACAACCTGTACTCAAAACTTCAAGCAAAATTCCACTTGATGGAACTATTGCTATATCTGAAAGCAACATCAATTCCAAAATTTTTTCGTCAGAAACAGCTGAAAACCAATCTATTTTAGAATTATTATTGATTAATAATTTTAATTCATTTTTAAATTCAAATGAAGCTCCAGTTACTATAATTATTTTTTTAAATGATTGAAATTCTAAAGCAACATTTAATGTAATTGAAGTTAAATTTTTAAAATCTGCTCCTCCAAAACAAACAAATAAGGTATCTATTTTCTCAATCTGTCTGTCATGTCTTGCTACTTCTAAAAAAACGGGTCTTAGCAATGCAAATTCTATTCCTAGTGCAAATTTAGTATAAGATTGTGCTTTGTAATCACTTTCAACAATTCCTGGAGTATGATTAATAATTAAATCAGCATAAAATTCCTTATCATGTAAATCATCTATACAAATTAGATTACATCCTATTTCCTTAATTTTTTTTTGATAAAATGAATCCAATCCATAATGATCTAAAATAATCAAATCAAAAGGTGTTATAGTTTCAAAAAATTCGTCCTCATAGTCTATTTTAATCCATCGAAATCCATTTGAAATTATATCTTCAGAAATATCCTTTGGAATAGGAAAAGTAACGAAAGTAATATCAAAATCTTCTTTTAACATCAAAGATAAACCTATACATCTCACTAAATGACCTAAACCTATTTTGTTTCCGCCATCAACTCGAATATAGATCTTATTTGACATGCATTTCTAATGTTGTTGCAGCATGATTAAAATCATAACTCTTTAAAAAAGCACAAGCTTCTTTAATTTCTTCATTGCAATCAATAAATTGTTTCTTCTGAATATTTGAACTATTTGTTTCAAATATCCATGGATATTTATTAAAAACGTCTTCAACTAATTGTATTCCAAACTTTGAATTAGCAACTTCTGATTGTGATAATATAGTTGAAACTAATGCGTAATCAGATGCGTAATCAACAGTTAATCTAAGCTCTTTAAATTTTGGGTTACAATTTGTATCAAAAACGCTTTTTTTAAACCTTTCATTATTTCGAACATACAATGTAACATGCTCTTTGTCTGCATCTGTCAAAACATTTTCTTCCGTTTCTAACAATGCGGAAGTCGAAACAATTTCAAAATTCAGCCCAACTGGCAATCCATCTGTACGAGTATAATCATTATTATTCTTAAAATGTTCTTCAATTGTTTTGTCTAAAATTGACACATCTATTATTGGATTATCAGCTGTTAATCGGACAACACAATCATAATCTTGATTCATTCTAACAATTGTTGTAAATCGACTCAATACATTGTTTTCATCACCTCTAAAATAACTAATTTCATGATTTTCACAAAATGGAATTAACAAATCATTTTCTGGATTAACAGAAGTAGCTAAAACAATTTTATTAAAATATTTAGATTTTTTTAACTCATCAATTATCCAAGTTAATAATGGTTTTCCAGATCCTAATGGCAATGGCATAATTATCTTACCCGGTAATCGAGTTGATTTCATTCTAGCTTGAATAATAAAAACAACTTTTCTATTTAATAGTCCATCCTCCATCTACTGTGATATTTTGTCCGGTAATATAATTTGAAGCGTCTGATGATAAAAATACAAATGATCCAGCTAAATCTTCAGGTGTTCCAATTCTACCTATACAAGTTTTAGCTTTTAATGCGTCTATAAAACCTTTTTGTTTTTGAACAGGTAAAGAAGGAAAAGGACCTGGTACAACTGCATTCACATTTATTCCAAATTTACCTAAATAACTTGCATAATACTTGGTTAATTGAATTACTCCAGCTTTTGCAGCTCCATAATGTGGCGGATTCAAAAATTGAGGAAATTCATCGTACACTTCGAATTGTGGTGCAACTACTCCATACATTGAAGATACATTAATAATTTTTCCTTTGCTATTTTTTTTAAAATATGGAATAATTTCTCTGATACATCTAAACACACTATTTAAAGTCCCATCAATTCCAATTTGCCAATCTTCATCAGTCATACTTTCAGGTAAATTTCCTTTTAAATAGGCTGCATTATTGATTAAAACATCAATTATTCCCGTTTTGCATTCAATGTTTTTAAAAGCATCTCTAATGTCATCCGTTTTTGAAACATCACATTTTTCGAAAAACAACTTTTCTTTATTTACATCTGAATTTTTAAATGAATCAATAAATTTTTCATTATCTCTTCCTAAAACAAATACAGTTGCACCGTGGAATAATAAACTTTCAGTAATTGCTTTTCCAAGATGACCATATCCTCCTGTTAAAATAACTATTTTATTATTTAAATCAAATGTATAAACCATTATTATTTTATTTTTTTGGCCAAAATGATGGCATTACTATTTCTTTACTAAATTCAAAATTTTTACTTGGCAGCGTTACATCTAATGAAATACTATTTAAATTAGTTTGTAACTGCTCTAAATTTTCAACTCCAATGATTACTTTATCAATAAAATCAGAAAATAAAACAAATCGCAATAAAGCTGCTGATAATCTTTCTTTATATTGGGTCTGAAGTTCTAAAATTTCTTCTTTTACGCTATCATAAAAAACAGGTAAATTTAAAACATCTGTAAAAAAAAGTCCCTGTAAAAATGCAGAACGTGTATGAACTTCACATCCATTAGCTTTTAACATGATTAAATGATCTTTAAATCTATTGTCAAAATAATTAAAGGGCACTTGAACCAAATCAGGAATAAATTCTTTATCTAAAAGCCTTTCTAATTCAATTGGTTCGTTTAGTGAAAAACCAATTTTTTTTACTTTACCTTCCTCTTTTAATTCAACTAAATCATACCAATCTTTTGGAGTATCAAGCAATCCCAGTGGTCTATGACTTAAATAACCATACAATGTATCTAACTTAAGTTTTTTTAAACTAGTTTCTATTTGAATTTTTATTGATTCTTCACTATTGCTAGGCATGAACTTTGAAATTACATCAAATGATTCTAAATTGTTGTTGCCTAATGTGCTTTCGGCCGTACCATAACCTGAAGCCGTATCTATACATGAAATTTCACTTTTTTTTGCAAATTCTAATATACTTTTAACTTCTTGGACGGAGGTTTGTCCGTTTTTATTTGAAACACCATACGGAATTCCAAACTGAACAGTACCAAGACCAATTTTATTAATTAGAGACATAATAGGAATTAATTAAATCAATAATAAATTGTTGTTCTTGAATTGATAAAGTTGCGTATATAGGTAAACTTATACAATTTTTATAATAGCTTTCTGCTTTTGGCAAATCTCCTTCTTTCCAACCTAAATCCTTATAATATGGCATCAAATGACAGGGTATATAGTGAATTTGAGTGAAAACATTATTTTTTCTTAAATAGTTATACAAACCAATTCTATCTTGAACTTCTAGTATATATAAGTGGTAAGCATGTCCTTCAACATAACCCGATTGCCTTATTAGAAAACTTTTTCCTCTAAATGCATTATCGTAAATTAAGGCTATTTCTCTTCTTCGCAAGATTCCTGATTGGGCTCTTTGCAATTGACTTAATCCTAAAGCAGCTTGAAAATCAGTTAACCGATAATTAAATCCTAACATTTGCATTTCCATATACCAAGTTGGAAAATCTATTTGATTTTCACTATCGGAAGCAAAATTAATATCATTTTGAAAAAGTACATTATCACGGGTAATTCCGTGATTTCTTAAAGTTTTTAATTTATTATATAACTTTTCATCATTTGTAGTAATCATTCCACCTTCTCCTGAAGTAATATGTTTTACTGGATGAAAAGAAAAAATTGCTAAATCAGCAAAATTTCCATTACCACAATTTTGATTATTACCTTTACTATCTACAAAAAAACCACCTGGAGCATGACATGCATCTTCAATAATCCATAAATTATATTTATCAGCGAGGGTTCTGAATTTTTCCAAATCGACGGCTCTACCTGCTAAATCTACCGGAATAATTCCTTGATATGTTCCTATTGGTGAAGCTTCTAATAATTTTTCAACTGAGTGATAATCGATTATATATGTTTCAGGATCAATATCAGCGAAAACTACTTCTCCATCACAATAACGAATGCAATTAGCTGATGCTACAAAAGTGATAGGAGTTGTAATTACTTTTTTACCTTTTGATACATCGAGTGCCAAAGTACACAAATGCAATGCAGCAGTACCATTGGTTACAGCAACCGCGAATTTTGCACCGATATAATTTGCAAATGCTTCTTCAAATTCAACAATTTTAGGGCCTTGAGTTAAAAAATCAGATTTTAATGTTTCAATAACTACGTTAATATCCTCTTGGGTAATATGTTGACGTGCATATGGTATTATATCCATCTTTTTCATTTTAAACCTCGGCTTTCAAAAGTGAAATTATATATGAATCCCAATATCTTCCTTCACTGAATGCATTTTGTCTTAACATTCCGTCAACTTTAAAATTGAAATGGTTTTTAAAAAAATCTAATTTTTTATAATCATATTCATACAATTCCATCCATATTTTATTGAGATTTAGGTCCTCAAATCCATATTTTATAAGAATTGTAGCTGCATCTAAAGCATATTTATCATCAATGTATAATTCATTATGTCCAATATAAAATGAAAAATCGGCTGATCTAATTATCCAATTGGTATATAATAAACCACAGGCTCCAATTGGCAAATTGCTTTCTAAATCAACTATTACAAACATAAAATCATTTGGACTACTAAATGTCCTATTAAACCAATTTTCTTGATTAAAAAGATTTAATTCCTTATGTTCTCTGAAATTTTTTCTAAAATGAGATATGTTTCTCCAATCTCTTAAATAAACTAAATCTTCTTTCTCAACAGCTCTTAAGCCAGTATATTTACCCTTTAACATTATTATGAAATATGATTATTTGTAATATGTTCTCCTTTTGAAAGTTGTTTGCTTATAACTTTTCCTAATAATTCATTAATTCTATATGGAGCAAAGCCATCGGCGGGAATTGGTCTTAAAGCTTCCAAATCTTCTAAAGTTATTATATGTCCTACTTGTAAATCATTAATTGCTCTTAATGATCTTCGTTGAACAATCAATGATTTTTCTTCATTCTCTTCTATTCGTTTTATTCCATCTCCGAGTGCGTAGTATAATTCATTTGCATTATCCACCATTTCTCTCCATGATTTTGGATTCATCGCAAACTTATGATCAGGCCCTTCATTGTCATTACTATCGGTAAAATGTTTTTCAATTACTACTGCACCAAGTGCAACTGCACCTAAAACCGTTGCATGACCAATTGTATGGTCGGATAACCCTAAAATTGTGTTTGGAAATCTCTGTGAAAAATACTTTAATACATTAAGATTAACATATTTATATTTGTCTTTGTCCACAGTATAATTAGTATTACATTGCATCAACACAACATCTTCCGTTATGGCTTCAACTGTATTCATCGCTCTAACAACATCAGTCATTTCTGAAGCTCCAGTAGCAATTAAAACAGGTTTATTTTTTCTAGCTATATATTCTATAATTTCTAACCATGTAATATCCCCTGAGCCGATTTTATATAAATCAACAAAAGGATCTATTGCATCAACTGATTGAAAATCATAAGGACTTGTGAAAAAATCTATGCCAATTTCATCACATTTTTGTTTTAAAAGAGGTGTCCAATCTAAAGAAATACTTGCATCTTCATATACTTCAAATACACTTTTTTTCCAATTAGCTTGATGTGACAATTGCATTCCTAAATTTTCAAAACCAACTTTACTAACAATTTTTGATGCTTGAAAATTTTGAAATTTCGCAGCATCAGCTCCTGCTTCTTTTGCTAATTCAATTAATTTATAAGCTTTGTTAATATCACCATCATGATTAGCTCCTATATCTGCAATAAAATAAAGTGGTTCTCCCTGACCTATAATTCTATTTCCAAATTTAATT
>CAIRNC010000451.1 GCA_903879875.1 uncultured Bacteroidota bacterium | reverse complement strand
TGTTCTCTATTATATCTTTCACATTCATTATTCCCTAAAGTTCCATCATCTTGATTGATTCCATAAGTAAATTCACATTCTGGACCTGTTGGATTTTCTGTATAAACATCTAGCATTGTCCCATCATTTTCATAATAAAAATCTTTATCTGATGTTAGATAAGTGGTATAAAGTCCTGAATAACCTTTATCGGTATGGTTTTTAATAATATTATACAATTGGGTTTTCAAAACATAACCTGTTCCAGTTGCCGTTGCATAATAACCTGGAGGAATGGTATTGGTTTCTTGAGTTACTGTTTCTTGAGCAAAACTGAATAGCGATACTATTGCAAAAAGCGTAAGATATATATTTTTCATTTTAATTAATTTTTAATTTTAATTCGGCCTTACTTATAAAAAATATCAGAAACCGTTTCCGAAGCTACTATTTTTGTATTTGATACAAATGTAAAACTTTTACTAGTCTTTATTAGAAAAAAGAATACATCCGTAAAAAAAGACCAAAAATATTTTTAATAGTCTTCTATATAAATTGAATTTTAAAATTAACTAATTAACAATCATTTTCTTGGTTACAGTTTGATTGTTCGATGTTAATTTCAAAAAATAAAAACCTTGAGGCAAATTCTCTAAACTATATAATGAATTAATTGCCACAGGATTTTTAACTTGTAACACCAATTGACCATTACTATTTATTAATTGAATGTCATCAATTATTGCAGTTGTTTGAATATTTACTTTGTGATTGTTTGTAGGATTTGGAAAAACTGAAATAGTTCTAAAAGCGTCAAAACCTTTTGTTTCTAAAGGTTCTCCCCAAATAGCGGTAACGAAAGCATTATTGTCAATATATGGATTTCTATTATTTTGACGCGCATAAATAGCGTTATTTCTATTAATTTCTCTAGGACTAACTGGATCCAATTGGTTCCATGTTAAAAGAATATTTTTATAGGCATCCGTAAAAACTTGATTACTCGTTCCATTAAATGCAACATAAGGATAACCCGAAACGCCATTTTCATATCGTGTAGCAAAGTAAAAATACATTCTAGCAATATCGCCTTTGAATTCATCAATGGGTTCAAAAACAGTTCCTGTAAAACCTGCTGCGTATCCTGTATTTGAAGCTGGACCAATTTTAGAGCCGTTTAATGTTATAATGTTTGCATTACCCACTTGTCCATGTGCCATATTTCCCCTTTGACCATTTACTTTACCGTCTGATGGTGTTACAAAATGAGCGTCAGAAACCATTGGTGAGTTAGAATTAAAAATAGATTGTGGGATGATGTGTTCCCGATTATAACAATCACCTTCACTAGAATAATTTCCACATCGTTGTGCTGTACCTGTAGTAAAATTATAAGGATCTGTTCCTGTTGGGTTTTCAGAATACATATCTAAAATGGTTCCATCGTTTTCAAAAACATTATCAATATCCGATGTCAAATAAGTAGTATATAGACCACCGTAACCTTGGTCGTTATGGTTTTTAATGATATTATACAATTGTGTTTTCAATACATATCCTGTTCCTGTAGCTGTTGCATAATAACCAGGAGGAATCGTATTGGTTTCTTGAGTTACAGTTTCTTGGGCAAAACTAAAAAGTGAAACTAAAGTAAAAAACGTTAAAAATATTTTTTTCATTTCAAATAAAGTTTAATTAATTTTTCGTTCTAATAAAGCCATATAAAACCCATCAAAACCGGATTCTGAAGCTAGTATCTTTTCGTCTTTAACAAATGTGAAGTTTTTCCCCGATTCAGTATCTAAAAATCGCTTCACCTGATCTTGATTCTCGGATGGTAAGATAGAACATGTGGCATACACCAACTTCCCTCCCGGCTTCACAATTCTAGAATAACTTTCTAATACTTCCGCTTGAATTTTTTTGATGTTTTCAATAAATTCAGGTTGCAATTTCCATTTAGCATCTGGATTCCTTTTCAGCACTCCTAAGCCGCTACAAGGTGCATCAATTAAAACTCTATCAGCTTTTTCTTGTAGTTTTTTGATCACTTTTGTAGAATCAATAATCTTATATTCAATATTGAAAGCTCCATTTCTTTTGGCACGCAATTTCAACTGTTTCAATTTACTTTCATACAAATCCATGGCTATCAATTGCCCTTTATTTTCCATTAAGGAAGCTAAATGCAATGTTTTTCCTCCAGCTCCAGCACAAGTATCTACAACTCTCATGCCTGGTTTAACATCTAGGAAAGCGGCAACCAATTGAGAATTGGCATCCTGAACTTCAAAAAAACCTTCTTTAAAAGCATCTGTTAAAAACACATTCGCTCTTTCTTTTAAAACCAATGCGTCAGGTTGGGCAGTCAAATATTCGGTTTCAATATTCAAATCCATTAAAATGGCACGCAATTTTTCTTTAGTAGTTTTGAGAGTGTTGACTCTTAAAATAACTTTGGCAGGTTGATTTTGAGCTGTAATTTCCTTACTCCAAACTGCTTCGCCTAGTTCTTTCACTCCCAATTCATCCATCCAATCTGGAATAGATTCTTTCAGGGTTCTTTTTTTGGACAATTCATCAAAACGTCCTTTTATTTTTCGTTCAGGAGTACCTTCTAATTGTTTCCAATCAGGAATTGGATAACCTCTTAAAACGGCCCAAACAGAGAAAATACGCCAAAGATTTTCCCTATCAAAAGGCTCTTTTACTTCCGCAATTTCGGTATATAATCGTTTCCAACGAACAACTTCATATATGGTTTCTGCAACAAATTTTCTATCGGTGCTGCCCCAACGTTTGTCTTTTTTCAAAGACCTTGCCACTACTTTATCTGCATATTCTCCTTCGTTAAAAATCGCATTAAGCGCATCTATAGTAGTGTAAACTAAATTTCTGTGTAATCTCATTTCAAATTATTAGGGTACAAATATACTTCTTTTTTGAAGTGTATAATGTGAAGTTGATTGTAAATAGACGCAAAATGCTATTCTTATTGCATATTTGTCAAAAAAGTAGTTCTTTTAGTTGATTATTTTTTTTTAACAATAAAGTAGTGACTATTTCAAACTGTAATATCTTTCCTCAATTCGCTTGATGTCTTTAATAGAATTTTTTGCCCAAAGCAATCGTTTTTCGATAATTTCTACTTCTGATAAATGCCAATCAATATCCGAATTCCTTAATCTATTAGTGAGATTTTGAATAATAATAGCTGCCGAAACCGATATATTTAAACTTTCAGTGAAACCAACCATCGGGATTTTCAGAAACCCATCGGCTTGTTTTAAAATTTCATCCGACAATCCATCGCGTTCTGTACCAAAACACAAAGCACTGGGCTTTGAAATATCAAAATCTTCTAAAAGACAATCATTGTCATGAGGTGTTGTTGCAATAATTTGGTAGCCTTTCTTTTTTACCGTAGCCATACAATTTGAAATACTATCGAATGTATTGATGTCTACCCATTTTTGAGCGCCCATGGCAATTTCTTTATCAATTTTTTTACCATAGCGTTGTTCGATTACATTCAGTTCTTGTATACCAAAAACTTCGCAACTCCGCATTACAGCACTAGCATTATGCAATTGAAAAATGTCTTCAACTACAACCGTAAAATGTTTGGTGCGTTGTTCCAATACCTTCAAAAACTTTTCTTTCCGATTTTCTGTCAGTATGTTTTCTAAAAAACTCAAATACGCTAAATCAACCATTTATATCTTTTTTTTTAAATCAATGCTATTCAAAAATTA